>JAZQFU010000301.1:0-4555 GCA_045539675.1 Clostridia bacterium
GGAAGCTGTACGGTGCTTATAAAAAAATTTATACAGCCGTAAGGGAGGTTATAAGAGATGTGTATGATGAATAAATATATCGGACACCCCAATCAGATTTCCGGAGTTGAAGAAATGAGACTCTCCGGCGGGAAAGCCGATAATATGCGGATGCTTTATATACGAAACGGAAAGGGGCTTGACTTCTGGATATCCGCCGACCGTTGTGCAGATATTTCAAGGTTAAGCTTTAAAGGAGTGAATTACGGATATTTTTCTCCATGCGGATATGTTGCGCCTCAGTATTATGATTGCAACGGAGACGGTTTTCTCAAATCCTTTACAGCCGGATTTATGACGACCTGCGGTCTTACGGCAGTAGGAAGCCCCTGCACGGATGACGGGGAAAAGCTTCCTCTCCACGGAACGATATCAAATACGCCCTGTGAAAATATTTATCATTATTATGACGATAAATGTATTATTATAAAGGCGATAATACGTGATGCGGGCTTATTTTCCCGTAAGCTTGTTCTTTCGAGGGAATATATTGTTTCGCTTGAAAAAAATGAAATCATTCTGCGTGATACGGTTATGAATGAAGGAAGTGCGGAATCGCCTATTGAAATCCTTTATCATTGCAATATAGGATATCCGCTTCTTGATGAAAATGCGGTTATTGAGATCCCGGCTCAAGGCATTGAGCCCCGTAATGCATACGCCGTTTCAGGAATTGAAGACTGTCTCAGAGTTGAAAAGCCCTGCAATGGCTATGAAGAAATGTGTTTTTATCATAAACTTAAAGGAAATCCGGAAATTTCAGTATTCAATCCGTCGAAGAGCAGGGGAATGAAGCTTACGTATAACGCAGAGGAGCTGAAATGCTTTACCCAATGGAAAATGATGGGCGAATACGATTACGTTATGGGTCTTGAACCGGGTAACTGCTATCCAGACGGGCGGGATGTTATGAGAAAAAAAGGAATGCTCGAATTTCTGAAGCCCGGTAAAAGCAAAACATACTGTCTTAAATTTGAATTCACGGAGGAATAATAATGCTGAAAGGATTAAATGAAATTTTAAAAACCGCTGAAGAGAAAAACTGTGCAATCGGTTCCTTCAATACACCAAACCTGGAAAGCATCCGGGCGGTTATTGAAGCGGCAGAAGAGCTTGAACAGCCCGTAATTCTTATGCACGCACAGGTGCACGAAGAGATGAACCTTTGTAAAATAGATGAAATCGGCCCCATTATGCTGTTTATGGCTGAAAGGGCATCGGTTCCCGTATGCGTTCATCTTGATCACGGTACGGATATTGAATATCTGAAAAAGGGGCTTGAAATAGGGTTTAATTCAGTTATGTATGATGGTTCCATGCTCTCGAATGAAGAAAACTATGAGAATACCTGTATTGCCGTTGAAACGGCAAAAAAATACAATGCCTGTGTTGAAGCTGAGGTTGGCTCAATGGGTACAAGAGAGGGCGGAGAAGAGGGAAAAAGTATTTATACCGATCCGGAAGCAGCTCTTGATTTCGTGAAAAAAACAGGGATAGATGCACTTGCCTGTGCTTTCGGAACCGCACACGGGATGTATCTTACAGAACCAAAGCTTGACTTTGAAAGGGTAAGTATGATAAAATCTCTTGTGAATATACCGATGGTTATGCATGGAGGCAGCGGAGTCAGCACCGCAGACTATAAAGAGGTTATCAGACGGGGAATAAGAAAAATCAACTACTATACCTATATGTCAAAGGCCGGCGGCGAGGCAATTTCAAATAAATGCTATGCTCAGTTTCATGATGCGGTAACGGATGCGGTTTCTGCTATGAAAGCAGATGTATCAAAAGCAATAAAAACCTTCTCCATGCTTTAAAGGAGTAGTTATCGTGGCAAATTTTAAAACCAATGCAATGAGGATTCTTGAATCCGCAAAAATTGAATATGAAGTATATACCTATGAAAGCGGAGGAGATTTTGACGGAACTTCGGTTGCGAATAAAATCGGAAAAGAGCCTGAACGTGTTTTTAAAACACTTGTAACCGTGGCAGCCTCAAAGAATTATTATGTATTTGTGATTCCCGTAATAAGCGAGCTTGATTTAAAGGCAGCAGCAAAATCGGTAGGAGAAAAATCGGTTGAGATGATAGCTGTTAAAGAGATTAATAAAGTTACCGGATATATTCGGGGCGGTTGCTCGCCAATAGGAATGAAAAAACAGTATGTGACTGTTATAGATTCCTCTTGTCTTGAATACGATGCCATAATTTTTTCGGCAGGAAAAATAGGATATCAGGTAGAGGTTAATCCTCATAAGCTTCTTTCTCTTATAGGCGGTAAAACAGAAAATATAATAAGATAATATAATTAACTCTCCGGTAATTTATTGCCGGAGAGTTAATTGTTTCTTATCTTCAAAATGGAATTATTTTAAAGTAAAAATGTTTGCATTTTGATTGCGATATGCTATAATGGTTATATCTTTTATATGCCTGAAGCATTGTTTGTATAAACATTACGAGGTGATTTGCATGAGCTTTGATGTTGAAATGCTTAAATGGATAAGGGAACCCGATGATTATTCTGTTTCACCTGAGAAAATTGAAATTGTTACAAAGCCTCATACAGATTTATGGCAAAGAACATATTATCATTTCAGAAATGATAATGCTCCCTTGCTGCAGATGGAAACAGAAGAACGTTACTTTTCATTTACCGTTAAAACGCAGTTTGAGAGTGAGCACAGGTTCGATCAGTGCGGAATAGTAATGTATCTTGACAGTGAAAACTGGCTTAAGGCATCGGTGGAATATGAAAATGAAAGCTTTCAGCATTTGGGAAGTGTTGTAACCAATAACGGATATTCCGACTGGGCAACCACGGAAATTGATGCGAAGATAAAAACTATGTGGTACAGATTCAGCCGTCGGGAGGATGATTATTGTATTGAATGCTCGGAAGACGGAAAAGTATTCAGACAGATGAGAGTGTGCCATATGTGGAAGGGTGACGGTATGATACGCTTCGGCATTTATGCCTGCAGTCCCGAAAACTCATCCTTCAGGGCTGTATTCACCCATATGGAAATAAGCGGATGTAAATGGAAGGCACATAACGGACAGCAGCCGGATAAAAATTAGTGGGGCTACCTTAACGGAGTGAAGAATTTGAAAATATCAGCAAAAACCGTCAAAAGGGCATTGATTGATACTCTGCCCGTTTTAACAGGATATATTGTTCTGGGCTTTGGCTTTGGAATAATAATGAAGTCAAACGGCTTCGGTATTTTACATGTGTTTTTAATGAGCCTGCTTATATACGCAGGTTCCATGCAATATGCGGCAATAGGACTTTTTGACGGAGGCTCATCTCTGATTACCTCTGCTTTGACCACTCTTGCGGTGAATGCACGGCATATTTTTTACGGAATTTCAATGCTTGGTAAATATAAGAAGACAGGAAAGCTAAAGTCTTATCTTATTTTTGCGTTGACTGACGAAACTTATTCTCTTGTCTGTGAAAACAGAATAGAAGAAAGTGAAAGAAAGGTATATTATTTTACTGTATCTCTGCTCGATCACATTTATTGGGTAACAGGATCGGTTGCAGGTGCCGTGGCTGGAGGTATTGTAAGCTTTAATTCCGAAGGAATAGACTTTGCGTTGACTGCTCTTTTTCTCACGGTTTTTCTTGAACAATGGCTTTCTTCAAAAAAGCATACTCCGGCTATTACAGGCGTGGCGGCATCGGTTATTTGTCTTTTAATATTCGGAAGCGGAAGCTTTCTTATTCCTTCGATGGTTCTTATTGCGCTTTTGCTTTGTATGTTAAAGGGGGAAGAGTAAAATGAACGGGATTTATGTATGGCTTACCATTGCCGTTATTTCACTTATGACTGCTTTAACACGCTTTTTGCCATTCCTTCTCTGGAGTAAAAGTGAACCGCCGGCAATAATTAAAAAGCTTGGCAGAATGCTCCCTTATGCTGTTATGGGAATGCTTGTTGTATATTGCCTTAAGGATGTGGGAATCGATTCGTTTTCGGATTTTATGCCCGAGCTTATAGCCTGCATTGTTGTAGCTGTATCATACATACTTAAACGGAATACTCTTATAAGTATTATTGCGGGAACTTTATGCTATATGCTGCTTGTTCAGAGGGTTTTTATATAAAGACTTCAGGGTAGGTAACAGATTTATATGATAGAACGTATGTCGGGAGTATGAAAAGAAAAATGAACTGTTGCATTGCTGTGCAACGCATCGGTATGTTGCCGAAACAACGAGAATTCATATTATTTCGGGTTATGTAGGGAAGGGGCTTGCTCCTTCCGGAAAACATCTCGATTTTACGATAGTAAAAATATCGAGCAGACTTTAAGTCTGCAATATGACATTTTTTGTCCCTGAACACTGGACATTAGGGACCAAAGACGAAACCTTAGTATTTATGCGGGCTTGCGGAGTTGCGGTTCGCTTTTGTTTGCTGTAAAAATGGCAAATCACAACTCGAATTTCGAAAGGTGGTAGGTATTTATCGTAAATATTCGCTTTTTAAGCGATGAGAACTT
>JAZQFU010000302.1:0-3915 GCA_045539675.1 Clostridia bacterium
TATCGGGCTGATAATCGTGCAAGGCTTTTTTGCCGTTTTTTCTTCGTGGCGGAAGATAATTCTTATCGTAATATGCAACGCAATATTTACTCATATTAATCATTTCCCTGTTCCGTTGCACATAGGAAGCTTTCCCGAAAATATTTTCCGGCTGAAAGGTCTCTTCATATCTTGAAAGAAGAAAGCTTATATACTCCTCATCCGCATCTGCATCAAACGAACGCACGTATATTCTTTTTATATATGGATATTTCTTCTTTAGCTCGCTGACTGTATTATAGCACAGAGAATTGAATTCACTTTTACTTCCGAAAAGAAATGTATCTACTCCCTTATTCAGAATAAAGTTTTCAACTATATTAACCAAATTTGCTTTTATTTCGGCCATTTCATCAATTTTCCTATGACCGAAAAAGCAGCACACTTTTTCAATATTCAATTGATATCACACTCACTTTATCGCATTATTCCTTATATTTCTGTTAATTGTATCATTTTTAATATGATATATTAACACATTTTAAGGATTTATTCCGCAACAATCGAGTTTATGTGGGATATAATGTTACGTATAGAGGTGATTTCAATGTATGAAGAAGAATTTCCTGTACGTTTAGCACAGTTAAGAACAAAGAAAGGCGTTTCTGCCAGAGATATGAGCTTATCAATAGGGCAGAATGCCGGATATATCAATAACATTGAATGCGGAAAGGCATTGCCTTCCATGTCTGCATTTTTCTTTATCTGCGAATATCTGGATATAAGTCCCGGTGACTTTTTCGATACAGCTTCTTCCAATCCCGAAAAGCTCAATACTCTGATTGAGTTACTGAAAAAACTAAACGATAAGCAGCTGGACAGTATAAGTGCTATCGTAACAGATATGGTAAAATAGATTATTATTTCAAACCCTCCCGAAGTCATTACGACCCCGGGAGGGTTTATCTGCAGCATAAAATTCAAATCACCCTCAAATTGAATTACTATATATCATTATTTCTCACAATGCATAATTGCTTTTCCCCTTTCATATAATGTAGCAAAAAGTCCGGAGGTTTTTATATTGAAGGGAAACATTGAGGAACGGGCGGTTAAGCTTGGGGAATATATAGTCAAAAACAATTCAACGGTAAGAGAAACCGCCGCCTGCTTCAACATCAGCAAATCAACGGTACATAAGGATATTGCGGAAAGACTTAAGAAAATAAACAGGGCACTTTACCTTGAGGCAAGAAGCGTGCTTGATAAAAACAAAGCAGAAAGACATTTAAGAGGCGGAATGGCTACGAAAAACAAGTATCGGCTTCGCCGAAATTAGCAATTAAAAATCAGAAATTGAAAAAGCGATTTTCCCAAAAAGAAAATCGCTTTTTGCATTTTTTACCTTATAAAACAACCGACCGTCACCACTTGGTAACGGTCTGATAACGTATTTCCAATAATATAATTATGCTTTTGTGGTCTGGGCAATTTTAACGTTGCCCCCCACTAATTCTGCTTTTTGACGATACTATAATCGTCTCCCGCTCTGTACATTTTACACTCTTTACTGCCCTGCTGCATAATCCGTTCCATATCATCAATATCCATATCAACGGTACAATATCCGCAGCCGTCGTCATAATCGTATTCATAGTAAAGGCAGGTTTCACATTTTTCCATTTTATTTCACCGTTATAACGTCATAGATAAGCTGAGCCGCTTCCCCTCTTGTAATAAACCCGTGGGGAGAGAAAAGATTATTCCCCGTTCCCTTAAGGATTCCCGCTTTCTGAAGCTCACGGACGGGCTCAACCGCATAATATCTGAATTCGTTCATATCATAAAAATCGGTTGCCGATTTAATTTTGGGAAGGTTTATTTTTGCACGCAGCGCACAGCGATAAAGCACCGTTGCAATATCCTGCCTTGTTATAGGTCTGCCGTCTGCAAAGTATTCTTCATCAAATACTCCGGCAATAACCGCATAGTATTCAGCAGAAGCGAACCAGGGATGATACCATTTTCCTTCTGCTCTTTTTCCGTAATCTCTCTCATACATTTCAGAGGTTTCAAGAAAAACACTTACAAGAATTTTAAGAACCTCTTCACGGGTTATATAGTCTGCGGGATGGAAGAGTCCGTCTTCCTTTCCGTTAACAAAACCTCTGTCGTAAAGCCAGCAGATTGCCTCACTTCCCGTCATTTCCGGAGTAATATCGGAAAACGGCATCTCTCTTACGGGTTCCTGGGGTTCAGGATTTTTCTCCGGCACATTTTCCTCTTCATCGGGAATTATGGGAGCAGGCCTCTCATATCTTACCTTATTTGCAAAGGCAACCTCCATAAGACGGCGCATAGACTTAGGCACCTTTCTTTCCTGAAGCATATATATCATTTCTTCCTGATACATAGCATCAAAGGCAAGAAGGGTATCAATAAATTCCTCCTTCTGGATTGACTGAAGGAAAATGGTTATGAAATAAACATCCATATCCTTTTCATATATACTCTCCTGAAAGCTTCCGATTACGCTGTCTATATCATTTAAGAATTCCTCCAGCTCAACAGAGGATACACCGCCTCTTAACATTCTGTCTATAAACTCATCGTTTATAAAGACCAGATTGTAAAAGGTATTGTATCCCTCAGCGAAGGTATTTACGGGCACTGCGCTTAAAAGTGCCGCTATTATAAGTATTAAAGCAATTATTTTTTTCATCATAAGTATATTATACAACATATTTATAAAAAAATAAATAACTTTTTTTAATTTTTCACATAATAATTAAAAAAAGGGTGTATTTATGATTATTGTTATCCGCACGGTTATATTATACATCACCGTGGTTTCTTCATTGCGGCTTATGGGGAAGAAGCAGATTGGTCAGCTTGAGCCCTCGGAGCTCGCCATTGCCATTATGATTTCCGAGCTTGCAACCATGCCCTTATCCGACGATGCCACTCCTCTGCTTCACGGAATTATCCCCGTATTTATTCTTGCGGCATCCGAAATCACAGTTTCTGCCATTTCAATGAAATCGGGAAAGCTTCGCCGCCTTATCGCCGGCCATCCCACGGTTATAGTAAAAGACGGCGAAATTCTATTTAATTCCCTTAAGGGCTTAAGATTTTCCGCCGATGACCTTATTATGGAAATGAGACTTAACGGAATTTCCAGATTTTCGGATATTCAGTATGCGGTACTTGAAACCAACGGTCAGGTAAGCTTTATTTTAACCAAGAAGGCTTCACCCCCCACCGCCCGCGACTTACAGCTTAAGGTAAATGAAGAATTCCTTCCCTTCCCGGTTATTACGGAAGGAAAAATCAATCCCGAATATTTAAAGCTCATAGGAAGGGGTGAGGGGTGGCTTAAAAAGGAAATGAAAAAGCTGGGAATTCCCGGAGCTGAAAAGCTGCTTCTTTTAACCGCCGCTCATTCGGGAATCGACTATTTTCTTTTAAAGGATGATTCAATATGAGAGCTCTTGCCGCTGCAGTTATTATTTTCATTTCCGTTTCCTGCTTCTGTATATACACGGAAATCTATACCTCTGACGGGGTTAAGAAAATGAACTCGGAAATTGAAAAAATAAAAGTATTTATGAATTCAAAAGAAGAGGCAAAGGCGGCGGATTGCTTTTTTAAGCTTAAAGATGACTGGGAGCATTATGAGAAATATTTTCAGCTGATGACCGAGCATAATGAGCTTGATAAAATAAACGAGCAGCTTGCGGTGTTAACTTCGGTTTTTGAAAATAGGGATTACGCTCACTTTCGCGAGTCAGCATATACTCTTTCTTTTTATCTTAAGCATATCTGTGAGAAAAAGAAGATAAATCTTGTTACTATATTATAATTATCCACATATAATAAACCGTGAAGGATATTCCTTCATACAAAGTAAACTGAGGTATAAACTATGTATTGTCT
>JAZQFU010000303.1:0-5773 GCA_045539675.1 Clostridia bacterium
AACGGCTTCGCTTATGCATTAAGAGCACCGAGAGACGATGGAAATAATGGTCTTAAAACCAAAAATGATATTTATTTTGAGGATTTCACTTCCTATGAAGAAGGGACAGTTCCAAAGGGGATGAAGGTTACACAGAGCGAAACAAATAAAGTTGAGGTGGTAAGCAGTGCAACTCCCGATTCGGAAAAGAAAAATGTTCTGAAATTTACCGATACTTCAACTTCAGGTTCAAGTGTTGTAACCATTCCCGTTCCTGAAACATCAGAACCCATAACTTTCGAAATGAGAATCAAGCATATAAAAACAGAACAGCCCGGATTCGGTTTTATTATGAATTTTCAGGATTCGGCAGGAACAAATGCATTCAGAATCATAAGATTCAACTCGGATAATGCTCCTTATACTTATGTAAGCTACAGCGGTAATGATAAAAACTTCACTTCAAGTAACAATAATAATATAAGCCATAATGATTCCTGGTTTAAAATCAAAGTAAGAATTGATAATCAGCTGAAGCAGACCGGTGTTATAATCGAAAACGATCAGATAATATCCGATACAACATTAAACAGTGCAAAATATCCCAATATCTACCCTGACCCGAAAAATAAAAGGGTAATGGGATATAAGCTTCCCTGGCTTTCTGAAGAAATCGAAGGAGTAACGCAGATTCAGTTTATGACATACAGCGGTTCAACAGGAGAGCATTATATAGATTATATCAAGTTTACCGAAAATGTTCCCGAAATTCTGCCTGACAGAGAAAGAGCTGAATCCAAGGAAACGGAAGTTATTTCAGATCCCGAGATTAAACTCTATCCTGATATTATCAACTTTGTTTTCAATGATGAAATAGTTTATTTAAGAAGTCCCTTAATAATTGTAAACAGCAGAGCTATGGCGGATGCAGAAAGCTTCGGAGAGCTTTACGGGTTAAAACTTGTATCCGAAAACGGAGCTTATAAGCTTCAGGGAGAAAGTAAAAGTATAGAATTTAAAAAAGGTTCTTCTGAATTTTTTGTGAACGGTAAAAGCTATAATGCAGATATTGCTACCGAGCTTATCAGCGGAGTGGTTTATATTCCGATAAAGAGCTTTGCCAATGCTTTGGGAAACAGCGTAAGCTGGTCTGATGCTCCCAAATGTGTAACCGTTAAATAAGGAGGGAAAATATGAAAAAATTATTATGTGTAATTTTAGCTCTCTGTTTTGTATGTCCGCTCATACCCGCTTTTGCAGCGGAAATTGAGTGGCCCTATATTTCAGATAATGCAATGCCCTTCAAACCTTATGATAAATATGCTTCAATGAACAATCCGCCATCATTCGCATGGCCGATGGTTGAAGGAGTAACATACGATTTAAGAATTTCAAAATCAAAGGATTTTTCAACCGTTGATTTTGAAAAGAAGGGTATAGCATATAATGTTTATAACTTCGATGTGTTTTTCGAAACTGAAGTAAAGTATTACTGGCAGGTTCGTTTTAAAAAGAACAATAACTATTCTGTATGGTCAGAACCCCGTGAATTTGTGATTGATTCAGCGGCAAATGATAACAGAATGCCCGAAATAACCGAAGCTTTTCTTGATGCTAATATAAGAAAAGACCATCCAAGGCTTATTCTTGATGATGAAAAAATCAAGTTCCTTAAAAGCCTGGATTCCAATTCCGAAATTTATAAATCTCTTTATAAAGCAACTGCGGATTTTATGAAGGAACCTTTTAAGGAATGGGAAGCTATAAAAGCACTCTTTGATACGGGTGATGCCGCTCAGTACGGAACCAATGGTACTTCATATACAGAAGTTGCCCATGGAATTACCAATGTTGCCGTTATGTATCTTATAACCGGAAAAAAAGAATATCTTGATTTTGCAATTGATTATCTTGACCATATAAAAGACTGGGATCCCGCTAAAATTTATGAATGGACTTCAAATACAGATACGGCTGGACCGATATTTGTAAATTCTCTTGCATTTGCATATGACTGGCTGTATAACGACCTTCCCGAATATTTGCAGGAAGATATCGCAAAACTTCTTGAAAGACATCTTTACAGATGGTATGAACACGTAGGGCAGAACAGTGTTCTTCCCAAAACAGGAAGTCTTTATGATTATGTAGACCGCTCTCACCAATGGAGAGTAAGGCAGTTGGGTTTGGGTGCTCTTGCGATTTATGATAAAGGTTCGCAGGTGGCAAAAGATATGCTTCTGCATATTCTTCCTTTGTATATCGCTGCTCCTCCCATGACCTTTGAGGACGGCTCCTTCGATAACGGCCCCTTCTATTATACAAGTTCGGGAACTATGGACGGCGATTTTGCCGAAAGCCTTTATTCCGCAACAAACGGAGCGATAAACGTTCTTAAAAATATTTCCTATCATAACAGAGCTTATTATCTCACTTATCAGTGGCCGGTAGGTGGTTTTATGTCCATTCTCGGAGATAATAACCTTCAGACCTCTGTAACTGCAAGCACTTATAATCCTTGCCTTCAGACGATTGTTTCTTCAGATACATTTTCTCCCGTGAAAAGAGGAATATACGCCTGGATGATGGAGAAAAACGGAAAGAAAATTAATGATTACTATCATACATTACATATGACTACCGCTATAAGAAGTGCAATAGGGGACGATGTGGAGCCTGTTACTCCCACAATGCTTCCGAAAGCAAGATATTTTAAGGATGCAGGAATAATTTCAATGTTCTCTGATGTATCCGACGATAATAAAATTGCAATGGTATTCCGTTCAAGCGCCAGAGGCTCGAAGGGACATATGCATCCCGACCAGAACAGCTTCTTTATTCAGGCACTCGGAGAAAATATTGCGATTGACTCGGATTATTATGACTATATCAAGAGCCCCCTGTATCTTAACTGGAATGCAAAAACCTATGCCCATAACAGTATTACATATGATATAGGTGAAGGTCAGCCCTTTGACGATGCAGGTGCAAAAGGAAAGATAACAAGCTTTGTACACCATTCCGATTTCGACCTTGCGGCAGGGGATGCAACCAAAGCTTATAAAGGCGGATTAGGTAAATTCCAGAGAGATATTATCTATGTTCGTCCCGATACTTATATAGTAATTGATGATCTTAAAGCAAAAGAAGGCAAGCAGTCTGAATTTGAATGGTGGCTCAATGCAACCGGAACAATTAAGCTTTATGAATCCGGCAGAGGCTTCCAGGTGGTTCAGAACGAAGCAGCCCTTGATGTTAAATTCGCATATCCCGAAAGAGTAGAAGCCTTCTATAACGATGAGTTTGCAGGTCCCGACGGTCTTGCAACCGCCTTCCCTTCAGGTAAAACATACCTCGGCGATAAACACATCTATTTTAAAACAGATAAAACAGCAGCTACTAAGATTGTTTCTCATATGAACGTTCATAAAGTAAGAGACGGTCAGAGCTATGTTAAAGAAACAATAATAGATAATGTGGTAAAACTTCAGTTTAAAGACGGCACAACCGTATATGTTAAGCTTGATGATTCTGAAACTGTAACGGTAGACGGATATACCTTCAACGGTACTGCTTTAGCCGTTAAAGGCGCAAGCTATATGGTAATAGAAGAAACTAACTTAACAAAAGACGGTAAGCTTCTTTTTGAATCGGATGTTCCGGTATCAGCTGCATTCGGAAACGAAGAAATTTCTATTTCTACAATTGATAATGAAGCAAATATCAAGTTATATCATCCCGGAGCTGAAAGCTTCACTCTCATAAGAGATGATGTAACCCTTCCCTTGAAAAACGATGAATCTTTTCACGGTGTTAAACCTGTTATCAACGGAGAATATGTGGATTTATCTGTTTATACGGGAACATACACCATATATCTTAACGATAAACCCTTACCCGGCAGTGAAATAACTCTTAATTTAACCTTAAAACATAACGGTATAACCAGTAATGTTAAAGTTAAAGGAACAATTAACGGTAATCAGGTTTATGCTGAATATCTTCCTGAAGGAACCTCGGAAAAGAGCTATATCATAGGAAAATCTTCAGGTGTATCGGGAAGAGAAACAGATCCCGGATCAATGATAACGGTTTCAGGAAAAAAACCTATCATTTTAAATAAGCTTAATCCCTATCTTGAAATTAATTCAGTTTCTACTTCAAAGCCTGTTATTGAAGCTTTAGAAGATCATAATACCTATGAAAAGGATCTCACAACTTATCTTCCTGCTATGGAATATACCAAAATCCTCGGTAACCACGGTTCTAAATACTGGGCAACAGTTAACGACGGAAGTCCTCATCAGGATACAACTCTCCAGAGTATAAACGATCTTGACCAGCACGTTAAGTGGACTCTTGAAGTTCCCGAAAGCGGATATTATGATTTCGTAATGTCCTGTTCAACTCTTTCAGGACTTGAAGCAATAAGACTTATAACTCTTGGAAATAATGCTTATCCCGCAACCTTTAAAACGGATATCTTCAACGATCTTGACAGTTACCGTTTCAGAGTTAATCAGTATCTTGAAAAGGGAACAGTGGATTTAACACTTTACGTAACCGGTTCGGGTTCAATGATTTATGACTGGATTGGTCTTATACCTTCCGATAAGTAGGTGATTATCTTGAAAAGATTAATTAGCGGTTTAATTCTGCTGACAGTATTTTTACTGTCAGCAGTAACCGGATACTCGTATACCGATTTAACCCATATGTATTATGATGATTATTCGGGAAGGCTTTATGTTTATACTCTTGCGGAAAAAATAACCTATCCCTTCCGTGATGCGGGAGTATATATAAACGGAGAAAAATATAGTCTTATTAAAGAGGAAAGCGATAAAGAAAAGCTTGACGGACTTAATTCTTCCGATGAGGCAAGATACGGTATCGCCCTTGAAACAGATATGGGCTTTTTCGATAATCTTCCCATAATGTCTTATACTGTTGATGAAAACGGTAAAGAAATAATCGGTAATCCCAGAAAATTTGATATTGAAGAAAAAAGTATCAATACTGAAAATACTGTCTATTTTGAAAATTTCACCGATTATTCCTTAAACGAAATGCCAAAAAATATTTCTTTTAATACAACAAGAAATACTAATACATCGGCAAAGCTTGTAAAAGCCAAAGATGAAAACGGCATTGAAAAAAATATGCTTTTACTTGATGACCTTGCAGATGCAGGTATCGTAATAGCAAATTTTGCTCTGCCTGAATATTCAGAAGTTTTAATGCTTGAAATAAAATTAAAATGCGTAAAACAACCTGAAACTCCGGGTTTCGGTCTCGTGTTCGATTATTCGGGAAACGGAAACAGAGCATTCAGACTTATCAAATATGCCGATACCGAAACAGACGGTTTCACTTATGTTGCAAGTGGCAGCTATAATATATCAGGGAAAGATAAGTCAGGGGTAAAAACTCCTTTCGATGACGAATGGGTAACCATAAAATTCCGTATAGATTCCAAACGGAAAATTAATCAGGTGCTTCTTGAAAACGATTTTTATAAAACAGCAGATATAGATACTGGAACTTATCCTTATATGTGGCAGAATAAAGCTCACGGTACCTTACTTTCGTATAATCTCTTATGCCATAATGAGTTTGAAGATGAAAAAATTGATTCTCTTGCTCTGCAAACATATAAGAAAAGCTATGGTAAATATTATATCGACTATGTAAAAATTGTTACGGACGTTGATGAATTTAAAATTAAAAAAGTAAGAGCACCAAGTAAACCCATTGAGACTATTCCCGATCCCGTTGAGAATTGGTAAAATAA
>JAZQFU010000304.1:0-13028 GCA_045539675.1 Clostridia bacterium
CACATAAAGCACGTCATCCTCGGTTATATAATAAAATACCGGTGCAGTTTCAACTCCGTAGCCTCCCTCCAGCTCTTCCGGAACAATTTTTTCAACCTCCGGATTGCCGGGAGTTATAAGATAGATTCCGTATTCGCAATCGTTACCGCCCACGGCAACAATTACATCGGTTCCGTCTTTCTTTTTAACCCAGGTTCCGAAATCAAGAAAACCAATCTGATCGTAAACCCTGGAAAACCTTACATTTTCCGAAACCTCATTTTTCGAAATGCTATACTGCCCCAGACCTTTGGAGCCCGGCAGAATATAATAGATGAAATCGGGATTATCGGGATCGGAGAAGCTGATATTCTGCGGTCCCGGATGAGTGCTCTTATTTTCGAATTCCCTGATAACCGTCATGGTTTCAATATCAATTACCTTGGTTGCCGCTCTTACTCCTATTACGGCAACATCGCCAACTATTCTCAAAGCATAATCATCAATTTTTTTGGCATCCACATAAGATTTTTCCTCTCCGGTCTCACGGTCTCTTCGAATAAGAGTAGTGTTAGTATTTGTATCCCCCACCTTTACAAATATATATTCATCACTGCCCGAGGCTGAATGTGAGTATTTCGCCGTCGCATGGAAACCGGTATGTATGGTAAGCGTCTGAGAAATAACATCAAACTCAACACAGGGTATACCTGTATCGTCAAAGGGCTGCGAGGATATATAAAGCTTATCTCTGTTTCCGTCATCACCGGGGTTAATAAGCCAATGAACCTCATTTGTTTTATAAAACTTCTCAATTTTCGTATTAACTTTTGTGACCGGGTCGTATTTATAAAGAGTTGAGCTGCTTGCCGGAACGTGGTATAAATTACCGTCCGAACCGACACAAAGAGCCAGATGCTGACCGCTGCCTGCGGCTATCCTGTTTATGAATTCTCCGGTCAAAGTATCAAACTCATAAATATATGCGGGATTACCTATAAGAGTCATATAGGTTCTGTAGCCCAGCTTTGTGAGTCCCGTTGTGCTTCGGCAAAGAGACTTGGCATATGAAACAGGCCCCAAGTTTTCTGTTGCATAAAATTCAGGAATTCCGTTTAATGAGCTTTTATATACGAATCTCGCTTCCTTGAAATCCGCCAGAGGGAAAAGATTATCTTTATTCCAGATAAACGCCTTTACGACAACCGAATCATTTATGATAAGCTCATCTGTTGTTACTATGGCTTTTTGGAAGGGCTCTACGGTAATATCCTTATATGTATATTTATCAAGAATCTCGGTTCCGTTTTCATCAATATTGTAGCACCCGAGATACAGTCTTGCAGTATCGGGATTTTCGCCGTAGTTATATACCTCCGCCTTCCCGGTTACAGGTAAAGCCATTGTTTCAAGATCATCTTTTGCCGCTCCGCTCTGAATTATTTCAGGCTGATTTGCGGCTAATCCGGGCTTTTCCTTTTTGGGAGTAAAAGTAATATTTCCGTTACTTAAGCTTCTTCCCAGCGAATCCTTTATTCCGTTTACGGAAAGAGTATAGCTCTTTCCTTGCGTAAGAGGTGTTTCCGGTGTGATTATATAGGTGCTGTCATCGGCTTTTGTAACCGATTTTACAGTTGCTCCTTCAACGAAGGTAAAATTATCTTTTGTAATTTCCACGGGAATATTATTGAAGGATAATATAACCCCCTCGGAGGATACAGTTTTTATTTCCGAAGTAAATGAAGTGGATGCCTCATATATCTTCATATAATCAAACTGAGTCACAAAGTTGTTTTTTCCGTATATATAGAATCTGATTCCCTTGAATTCCCCTTCATCCCAGGTATTGGGATTATGAGCAGTTAAATCTGCAGAGGTTGCTATATATTTTCCGTCAAGATAAAAATCTCTGGTATTTTCCGTTACGCTGTAAACAACGCTTGCTGTATGCCAGTCTGACATATTGATATTACTGTCAAATTTATGCTTGGTTGTATCTACAGTAGAAAAATACATATCCTTTGGTCTTGGTCTTATAATTGCGGCAGGAGTATAATCCTTGCTGTTATAACCGCCTAAATATTCAGCATCCTTAGTATAATTATCAAATCTGACCTTATATTCCAGAACCAGAGGTCTTCGGTCTGCAGAAGTATTGACGTGCTTTGCTTTATAATATATTGAACGCTCGCCTACAGACGTGCCGGTATGAGACATCTGCGTTATGAATGTGCCGTCGATAAGCTCTGTATTCAGTTCAGAATAAGTGCCTTTATCCTGCACAGTTATTCCGTCGTGGTTTTCATCGAAGGTATTGAAGTAGTATAGCTTTCCCTCCGATTCCGCCGTTTCAGCCTCCGCCGGCAATACCATACTGAATATCTCTGACGGAATAAAACTCATAAGCAAAAGCAAGCACACTACAATTGCAGTCAGTTTTTTTACCATTCTATACCACCCTTTCGGTATTTCAGAATAATGACGTTGATTTTACATCCTTATATTTACAAATACCCTTATAGCTGAACGGATCACTTTCTTCTATGTATTCATACATAAGCTCGGGTATTTCTTCCTGTTCTCCGTTGATGAATCTCTTAAGAACTCTTTTGGCATAATGAAGTCTTCCGATTGTTGAACAATAGCGGTTGCTTATTTCCTCCCAGCCAAAGGGCTTATACATTCCCATCCATTGCTCCTCATGAAGAAGCATAAGCTTTTCGTAATGGCTCATAAGATAAGGAATTGTTTCTTCAACAGCTTTTCTTATCCACTCATAATCACGGGATTCGTATGCTATTCTCATATTTCCCAGCAATTCTGTTTTTACTGTTGTAATCTCAAATATAAGCCTTGCATAATCAAAGTATTTTTCCCATATTGTGCCTTTTCCGGCATCTCTTACAGTCTTGAGAGCTTCCTTATGCTTCGGGGTAATAGCTGAGAAATCATAGGTTCCGGTCATATTGTATAAAACATCCGAATACAATATCTTCTTACCCATAAAATTAGGGAAAATATAATCTGCTACGGAAAAATTTTCCAGCCAGGGATAATGATATGCTGATAAAGCCTTCAGATACTTCATATCAAGCCTGAATAGTTTTTCCGAAAGCTCATAAACTATCTCGTCCGAATATTCTTTACCGTGAAAGCAGTATTCGGAAAAAATAAGAAGCTGAGGCATTGCAAAAGCAATATTGGTTTCAGTTCCGTCATCACCGAATATAGCGGCGGTCACATCCTTTATGCCATAATCCAAACAGCAACAAAGCGCAGGCTTCATCGTACCAAAGGTGAATTCCGTATGGGGAAGCTGACCTGCCCAGGTCCAGATACCACCCATAAATCTGACGTTCCGCTTCAAAGCAAGATGCCCTTTAAGCAAGGTTTCGTAATCCTTATATTCAGTATGATAATAATCCCAATATAGTATATCCAGCTGAGGGATGTTTTCAATATCTTCGTAAGAGGGATTGAACTCAAAATCATAATATCCTTTTCCAAGATGCCCGTAATACAAATCACCGTCAACTACAGTGGTAAAACCGTATTTCCCGCAGATTCCGCTTACCCTGTCAAGGTGATTACGAACCACGCTGTAAGGAGAAGTAAACTTCTTCTCCCTCATAATCTTCTTAACTCCCACTCCTGCCGCTTCATCACAGTTAATATTTATTTTATCCGTTCTGAAGCAGTCTCTCAGAGTTCTTATAATAGCTTCAATGAATTCATAGGTTTTTTCTTCTTCACACAGAAGAACCCTGGCATTTTCCGTGAATTCAGCGGCTTCCAGATATCTTACATACTGTTCAAGATGCCCCAAAGCCTGAATTGAGGGAACAGCCTCAATGCCCATACTGTATGCATAAGCATCAATTTCTCTGAGCTCATCGTGGGAATATTTACCCCTGCGGTATCCGAAATGCGGATATCCGGGAAGATCAAAAACATCCTCCATATAAAGCTGGATGCCGTTAAATCCGAGTAGTGCAAGGCAATTGATAATTTCCTTCATTTTTGAAACCTTTACTACACCGTTTCTGGATAAATCAATGAAAAACGACAGCTTATCAAAATGTCTTTTCTGGCAAATTTCAAAAGCTTCTTTTCCTGAACGGCATTCGGTTATATAAAGCATCAAAGCACGTGAAATATCTGTTTTTTCTTTTCCGCCGATAATAACGCTTTTGCCCTCTTTTTTTATATACAGATTCTCGTTTTCTTCAAATCTGAACGAAGAGTCGTCCTCATACTCCATTATGCTGAAAATCTTTGAAATGGTTTCCTGAACGACAGTATCATTTAATTCGTTTAATGCCATAATCTTCTCTCCGTTATACTATCTTTTTTCAAAAATAACCAAATCCATATCATCAAGATACGCTTCGTGTATAAATACCTCGCTGTAGTTGGAGGTATTTATATATCCCTGCATTTCACGGCCTGTTCCCGCTGCAATCTGAACCTTTCCGCCCGGAAGTTCGGTGACAACGTATATATATCTTGCGTATCTGTGAGGCTCTAAAAGAGCAGGATCTTCCGCTGCTTCTGAAGGCTCGTCTTCAGTTATTCTGTATATACTTTCATAGGAATCATATACATTACCGTATAAGAATCTGTGGGCTCCGGGACGGTTTTTTACCTCCTGCTGAAGCTGTTTCTCTTTATTATTGAAAAGATACTGATAATGATACATTTCATTCTTGGCGTTCACAGACATATAAACACAGTCGCCGGGATTTAAATCAGCCCCGATTTCAGGCTCAAGTGAATAACATTCACTTGCCGCTCCCCTTGTCCAGTATTTTATTCTGTTTGTAATTTCTCCGGTTAAGGGAGAAACAACCTGAGAAACACTTTCAATAACCCTTATATATGCATAGGGGCTGTATGATACTGTATCATCCGATTCGGTTGCCGGCATCAGAATAAGGTCTGCAAGAATTCCTTCTTTATTTCTCTGATATGCCCTATATTTATATGATGCACTGTTGGAAAGGCTATCCGGCTTGTATACGTCAAAGTCATCCTCATTAGAAGAATCATTACCCGGAACCGAGAATATTGCGCAATCATCACTCAGCCATATATACTCCGTTGCGGAGGATGTATCAATCGCCAGGCTGGCCTCACGATAGGTTTCGAGAGTATTCCAGCTGTCATATATAAGCTTCAGTTCTTCCTCGGGAGAATCTGCATTAGGTTCAAGGGTATCCAGAAAAACAAGAATTCCCTCCGGATCAAGCTCATAATACACAACATCTCTGCCCATATTTTTTAATCTTCCGAGTGCATTTACCGCAGAAACGGATTCTCCGTCTATGGTAATCTTTTTCTTCGTCTTAAACACTCTCATTCCGCTATCGGCCGCGGTCATCATTTTTATTAAGAATACTTCATCATGGGGATCCTCAAGAGCCGCAGCAACTACGTATCCGAAGCCGCTGTTCTTTTCAGACATAGGAAGATAGCTTACAACCTCTCCGAAAATATCAAGGAAGAATATTCCTGCCTCTCCGGTTTTTACATCGCCGAAGTTTTCAATAAAGTATTCGGAAGCAACATATTGTGTTCCGCTGATAATAAGATAGTTTTCTTCATCACCGAAGCTATAGTTTTCCAGCCTTCCCTGAATCGTATCGTTTGTATAAGCAATTTCTATATATTTTCCCACAGGGTTATCAAGAACAGTAAGAACATAATCTGTATTAAGCATTCCCACGTCTCTTAATTTACCGTTAATATCGGTAATTCTGAATTTATCGTAATCATTCAGAAGATCAAGAGAGCCTTTGTTATCTTTAAGAATAATCAGATTCTGTTTACTGCTTGCAGCTTCCACTACATAGTTTTTATAGTTAAGTATTTTAACAACATCAAAGGTATTATCACCGTTATTATCAATAAGCTCAACGGTTCCTTTTTCAATATCAAATAAAGACTTATCAAAGGTATCAATAGCATATCTGTTATAAATAATACTTGCAGAAGAGGGAATTTTCTCATATTTATTACTGTCTTTAAAATACAGCTTAAAATCCTCGTATCTGTCAATATCCGTATGAGTAAGCTTTACAGAGGAATTCTTTTCTGTTTTTCTTAAATAAACAATATTACCGGCATCCTCATTATAATATACCTTAACTCTGTAGCCCAGATAATCCGCCGCATCTGAAAGAGCAGTTTCAAGAAGCTTTGCCCCTATTCTCAGCATTCCGTGGTTTATTTCTTCCGGCTTACTCAAGGTTGTATATTCGTTTCCGTATACAACCTCCTCTTCAATTTCAAGATTGTAATATAATTTGGCAACAGTATTTCCCGGAACAGCAGTCTTTGAAAAATCTCCGTTACTGCTTACGGCAATTACCGAAAAAATCTCTGTTTCCAGAAGATTTTCGGCAAGCAGGGAAAATACAGCCAGAGTGAGAGGAGCGCCTGAGGTATAGGTTACTCCGTTTAAAAGAGAAATGCCTTTTGCAACATTATAATATCCGGATATATAACCGCCCTTTGCCTCTGCAAGCTCTTCATAGCCTAAAAAACGGGTGAGAATCACCATTGCATCGTCAACGGTAATAATCTCTTCGGGAGCAAATCCTCCCCCTTCTTTTCCCTTTATAAGCCCCATCTTATGCAGAGTATAAATGCTTGAAGCCGCATAATGATTTACGGGAACATCGGAAAACAGCTGTTTTTCCACCGGCATATTTGACTGAATAATATTCCCCAGCATAGCTGAAAACTCAGCTCTGGTTACCTTATGTTCCGGCTCTGAATTATCACCGTCATATATTCCCAAAGCAAGAAGCAACCCGATATTCTCTTTTATTACGTCCGCTTCAACTGATGCCGAAGTCGGTATTATCATCACAGAAAAGATAACAGATACCGCAATCAATAGCGAAAGTATTCTTTTCATATTTTTTCTCCTTTCAACCTGTATGCATTACCCGATAAAACTCAGAATGTTTCCAATTAATACTGCCGCTTCCGCTCTTGTCATTACCCTTTCGGGCTCAAAGCTTCCGTTACCCGTTCCTGAGATTATTCCTTTGTTTTTCAGATAGTATACAGCTTCCTTTGCATAACCGGCAATCTTATCATCATCGGCAAAAAGCTCACCCTCGGCGGATTCTTCAGCCTTTAACAGTCTGTAAATCATCACTGCCATATCCTGCCTTGTTACTCCAAGACCTGTTCCGAAGGTTGAATCATCAGTTCCTTTTATTATTCCTGCCGATACAGCCTTGTTTACATATGGAGCATACCATTCGCTCTGATTAACATCGGTAAACTCTGAAGGTACACCTTCCGCTTCATATAAGCAGTCTATCATTTTAACAAATTCTTCTCTTTTTACCCTTCCGCCGGGATTAAAGGTTTTTTCGGAAACCCCGTTTACCACACCTTTTCCATAAAGAACGTTTATGGCTTTTTCTGCCCATTCGTACCCTGAAAGGTCGTAAAAATTCTTTTCGGGTTCAACGGGAACAACGGGTGTTACCTCTTCAACCGGCTTCTTATTTTCGCCGGCTACCCCGGAGAAATTAACAGCTCCGCCGCCACCGCCGCCGGATGAGGGACGCTTATTTTCACTGTTGTATATTTTTTTCACGATATCTGAAAAGTCACTTGCAAGAGCTGATAAATCCCGGTAATTGTTTCCTGCAAGCATTCTGTCTGCCTCTGCGGGATTATTAAGCATACGGTAGGTTGTAAGCTTAAGGGGAATATACTCGCTGAAGCTTTCAATAACTTTTGAGGTCAGGGTGTAGTTTTCACCTTTATATATTCCACCCAGTATTACGTTATCGCAGAAAGCCTTGTTGAACTCAGCTACGGTGAAATACATCTTTCCTTTGAACAGACTGTTGAAATATGAAGTTAAATCTTCGGAAAAATTCTCTTTTACAAAGCCGAAGAATTCTTCATCTGCCATATCCTCACATGATGCCATTGCCTCCGACTCACCTTTATATATGCCATACAGCCTGTATGCAACGGAAAGTGCAAGATTCACCGCATCTGAATCTGCAAAGCTTTTGTTTTCAAGCTCGTTTCTCTGAGCAAGCAAAGAATTATAAATAAGCTTTTTATCTTCTTCATCTTCAATAAGATTCAGCTTATCCGTATCAAGCATAAGCACGTCTTCAAATTCGGTTATGAATTCCGCAATTTCAGAAATATCATCGGTTCCGTTGAATTCAGAAAAACGGCTATCAATATATTCGGCTATAAAATATTTGATATTGCCTGTATACCATTTATCATTTCCGCTCATCTTATACGAAAGATTATAGGTTCCGTTATCGGTTAGTCTGAATGTAAATTTTGCTTTCTTTTCGGTTGTATTGTGCTGACCTTTATACATAACTTCGGAATTCTTATCGGTCACTACAATGTTTGCGGTGCCTTCCGCATCACTTATGATTTCCACGTTCATTTCATTGGTATCGTCGGAAACCTTATAGGTATATGTGGGCTCTGATGCTGCTTCATTATGAATTAATTCTTCTCTTAAGGTATCGTTTTCTTTATCGAAGGTATATGCCCCCGAATAGTTTGTTAAGCCGTCAGTTCCCATAATATACAGCTGAGCTTTTGATGTTTCTTCGCTGAATGTTGCCTGCGCTTCCGTTATATCTTCCGTAAGACCGGTAAATTCAAGATTGATTTCCTCCGAAAGAATCATACGGTTATCTTCGTCGAATTGGTTTACTACGAGAACGGGAGTCACCGTATCCCCGGTTTCGTTTACATATGATATCTCAAATGTATTTTCCCCTTCTTCAATATTGCTTCCCGATACAAGCTCGATATATGAAGCCTCAATCTTCGGCTTTCTTGTTCTGAAGGTGATTTCTTCGTTGATTTTCTGCCCTATCGTGCTTGTTACGTTATTAAAAGCAACCGTATATTCCGTATCCGGATTAAGATTTTCAGAAAGAATAAGCTTATATATCTGCTTTTCTTCGTCAACAAGCTCTATTAATTCGGGAGCAATGCCGCCAACGGATATTGTATCTTCGCTAAGATTACTTACGGTTGAGTTGAAATCAAGAGTAATCTCATTAAGCTCTGCAGCATCGCTGTTTAACATTTGCGCCCCGAAAGTTACGGGTGCCTCGTAAATCTTCAGATAATCCATCCGGGTTGTCATACCTACCGTGCTATCTTTTTTATCGGCACAGTTATAAAATCTTATTGTACCGATTTTCCCCTGATCATCCCATAAATTCGCCATTGAATCCGCAGACGCTGATGTTCCCTTGTATTCTCCGTTCCAGTAGAACTCTTTTGTATTATCGTCTGCGCTGTATACAATACTTATGGTATTCCAGTCATTAAGGTTATCAAGTGTATATTTTACAGCAGTTTCTTTTGAAAAATAAGCCTGATTACTTGCCTGATAAGGAAGCACAGCTATACCGTATAAATACGCATCGGAACCATACTGCGTGAAGTAGCTGGATTTGTGACCGGCTTCAAACTGTACCCTATATTCCACCACCAGGGGCTGCCTGTTTTCCGATGTATTTGTATAAGCAGGATTAAATCTGATTTCACTTACTCTGGCAGCTGAGCCATCGGTCTCGGCACGAAACTTCAGACTTCCGTTTTCAACCGAAACCTCACGCCATTCATCTGCTGCTGTTCTGTTTGTGAACTCTCTTCCTGCTATATCTTCCTCTTTGGCAAATGTATTGAAATAGGGTATTTCTCCTTCATCCAGGTATCCTTCGGTTGCACTTATTTCTGCAAAAGCAGGTATATAAAGTGTCGGAAAAAGCATAAGCATTGCAAGTAATATACTGATTTTTTTCATAATCGTTCCCCTTTCAGACTTAATTAATCGAACTTAATTTCAGAGGTATTATTCCATCCGCCTCCGTTGGTATGACCTCCGAGCACAAGCTTTACAAACCTTGCATTGGCATTGATGGGATATGTTTCAAACTCTGTTGTTTTACCCGAAGCCTTTCCGTTAAACATTTCCTTATATTCTTTTCCGTCTTCGGAAATATATATTGCGAATATCTGCTGTCTTGTAGCACCGTGAAGCATAGCAACGGAAACGCTGTTTAAATCAACCACATCTCCAAGGTCAAATACAACCTCCGGCCCTGCACCTTGAATTGCCCATGCCGTGTTGAAGTTTCCGTCAAGCAGATTCTTCATATCGGTAACGGTTCCTTCGGATACTATGTTATATACGGGATATTTACCCTTAGTTCTTTTCGGATTAACCGTAACGCTAAATTCCTTTGAATTCATACCATCCTGAGACGTTATTTTAACCCGGTTTTCTCCGAAGCCGCTTTCCGTCATTTCCTTTTCAACTGTTGTGCCCTGAACGGTTGTCGTTACATCTATAATTATATTATCCGAAAACAGCTCAACGCTGTAGTTTCCTTCTTCATCAGGTACAACTGCATTTCCGTTAACCGCAAGTGAATAAACCTCAGCTTCGCTGATATCTGCATCAGTATCTATATTGACACAGTTTGAATCCGATTCCCACCATAAGCATATTTTAAGCGCCTCGCAAACCTCGCGTATGGAAGCATAGGTTTTTTCCTCTTCAGTAAACACCTTGGAAAGCTTATTTATTCCCACGCTGTTTTCCTTATTCCTGATTATATTGTTTTCCATCTCAAGACCGAGAAGCTCAACAATCTCGTCAACTGAAAGATATGTGGTATATTCCTTTGATATCACTCCGTCTTCAGGGAAAATAATATTATCATTAACCTTAAGATTAATACCGGAATCCGATTTTACGGTTTCTATTTTCTGCTCTTTCAAATCAAGCTTCAATATACCGTCATCGAGGGAGAAGATATATATACCGTTTTCTTCCTTCAATGCAGTATTAACAGGAGCGCTGTTATTTATGTTTTCCCAGCTTATAGCCGTAGCCTGAACCCATTCCTCTGCTCTGTTTTTAATCTGCATTATATAAGCTTCCTTGGTTCCGCCTGATTTTCCGGAAACAACCTCAATATGAGAATTGGTAATATCAACTGTATCTTCAAGCTTGAAGCCCTCAAGACGCATAGTATGGTTTTTTCCGGTATACATATAGCTTCCGTCTATCTGCAGAGAAGCAATCTGAACATCCGGTCTCCATCTTATTTCAAAATCAGATTCTTCAAAGGTTTCTATTTCATCTACCACCAGTATTGTTTTCTTGGGCTTTAAGTATATATAGTGACGGTAATACTTTTCAAGCTTGGTATTAAGCTCATAATAATTATAATCCGGATATGCATCCGTGAGATCGCATACAACGTATGCCATATCATCGGAGAATTCCGTTTTGATTATTTTCGGCTCCATTAAGGTTGCCGCCTGAGACATATTAAGTCCGAAAAGCTTTGTGGGATGAGCGTTTGTGGATTTATCGGAGCGCTGACCGATTCCGTTTATCATCAGACAATTGTGATTGCCGGTTGACCCCGTCGTATATCCGTCATCCTGAAAAATCCACTCACCCTCTGCAAAAAGAAGAAGGCTTCCCATATCGGGATGCTGATGACCTATTCCGAGTGATTTATCGTGAACCTTTCTGTAGTCAACCGCTGTTTTTCCCATAACCGGCCCGCAATGAAATTCCAATGCCGCTTCGTTTCCGTCCCAGCCGTCTCTTAAGAATACGTAACCGGTATCCGATGTTACAAAATCCAGAGGATAATATATATCTCCGTTTTTATTATCCTGAAACTCTGCAGGACTTTTTGCTTCAAGCTCCGCATCTGCAAACATCAGCGTATAAAAGAAATACTCACTTTTAACATTTTTTCTTATGGCTCTTTCAATCCACTTTTCAAGAAAATACTTATATACGGGATTCTGCTTTTCCTTTGCTATTATTGATAAGGCAGGAAGCATACTTCCCGCTGAGCTGGCAGTACCGTCAGCCCACCCGAATACATCCGAGCCTGAATCCCAGCCGTTTACGGGAAGATGGGCATAAGTCATAAATTTCCCCACCGCATCAAAGGTGGGATGGCTGAATAAATCCACATTAAGTATATCTCTTGCGATGAGAGCTACCGTAGTAATCGCCTGCCAGCTATGGGCAGAATATGTGATTGCTTCAAACAAAGCTCCGTCATCCGGCATAACCTCCATTGTAACGGTAGCAATTTCAGCCACAAGTCTTTTCATATATCTTTCTGCATTGGGAATTTCTTCATACATAGCCGCCAGAGCAGGAATTACTCCGCCGCAGATGGTGAGGGATATATTATGGGCAACCTGACTGTCAAAGCCGTAATTCTTTTCGGTATTATAATCTTCGACTCTTCTTGCAACATTTTCAACCATTCTTTTACGTCTTTCGGGATCTATTTCGTCATAACACCAGTCATAGTAGAGCCCGAATGCCGCCCAGTTATGTGAGCCTGCAAGATGAATATTACCGGCGGTAGCTTTATTTGACCAGGAAGGATATTCACATATCTCATCAATGGTTTTATCAATAACTTCCTTATATTTCTTGTCTCCGCTGATTTTATATGTAAATATAAGAAAAACGAGTTTTCTTCCCTGTGTGGACATCCAGGTGTTTTCTCCGGATGTGTAGAACTCAATAGGCTCGGCTATGAAGCTGTCTGCCGTTTTGACTATTTGCTCCCACAGGTCTTTATATTCATTTTGTGCATAGCCTCTGATTCTTTCGAAATCATCCTCGGAACACAATACTCTCGGATGAACTCCCTTAAGTTCAGCCATATTTGTATCAATATTTTTAAAGTATTTCTGATAATCAACATTAATATAATCTCTGAAATCAGTTGACAAATAAGCTGAAGCAGAATACGTTGGTAAAATCACAGCCACAAGAAGCACCAAAGCAATAATTTTTTTCATATTTCACCACTCCTTAAATAGTTTTATACAATTAATTTTCTTATCCGGAATTATTATTTTTTTATATGAACAAAACATCTATTACTGACTTTTCATTTTTTTATTGACAACAGATGTTATTTATTGTATATTTGTGTAAACGACCACTTCTATTATACATTATAACAGTT
>JAZQFU010000305.1:0-16162 GCA_045539675.1 Clostridia bacterium
TCCGTGCTCATGGTTACAGAAGAAAACCTGTATAGCAGAAGTGCTTCCATAGGTATAGTTTTTGCTAAGGGATGAATCATCAATTTCCAATACAAGAGTGAATTTCTTCTTATTATTCAATAGTCTGTTTCTTACTATTTCCGATACATCTATTGTATAAGCATATCCTGAACCAAGCCCGGTTGTGAAGTTTACTGCGCCTGCTTCTTCTACAGAGCTTCCTGCTGAACCGAGAGTTTTATTATATGTAGCGGTAAATTCCCCTTCCGGCACATCTGTTACTTTGTAGCTCCAGTTATCGGGAATGTTTGCCGCTCTAACGGTAACTTCTATCTCTTTTCCGTCACCGTAAGAACCGTATTGCACTAATCTCAATTCAAATTTACCGTTCGAATCAACATCCGCATCCGATAAATCAAATTTTAACAATCCGTATATTGTTTTCGGATTATCCGCATATACTTTAGACAAATAGAAATTAACTCTGCCTGCACTAAGTGCCGAATTGGGACTTGCACTCTGAACAGTTGTTGTTTCTTTGGGATTAACCGACAATGAACTCACAGAACTGTATTCATAGGGTGCTCTTACCATGAAGCAGTAATTAACCCCTTCATTTGTTTTTACTATTGCTTTATCTCCCAAAAATTCCGCCTGTTTTTCAACAGTTGCACCTGTTACCGAGAGAATGGGCATCTGAGAATCACTTTCAGGAAGAATTATATCATAATTATAAACACTTTCGGAAAAAACAGGAAATATTGTTCCTTCCGAAGAAGAAACGGTTATTCCCTCTGCGAATGCAGAAAAAGATAATAATGAAATAATCAACATTACCGAAAGCATTAATGATAAATACCTTTTCATATAATCTCCTTTCTGAAATCATATTGTTTTTTGGGGCAAAATGCCGCCAAACCCGGCGGCATTTCGAATTACTTGGTTGTTATTTTATTATTCGGCTTCAACAGCAGGATAATATGTGAATTTGGGTTTATAACGGTCAGCGGAGGAAGCGTTAACACTTAAATGATTATAGAAATTAACGATAAGCTGCTGATTATTTGTTGCACCGGTTATTGTACTTAAATCGAAGTCAAGAACCAGTGTAACAACTTTTTTGCCTTTTAAAAGACTGTTTTTAACAATTTCTGTTATATCAATAGTATGAGCGGTACCGCCTTTGCCGGCATAAGTGAAGGTCTGAGCACCTGCTTCCTCAATTGAACTTCCCGATGCTCCGAGGGTTCTTGCATAGGTGGCAACCACATAACCTTCGGGTGCAGGATTTGTATATGTCCAGTTATCGGGAACGTAAGCTCCTTTTACCGTAACAGTTGCACCTGCCACGGGAGAAGAGGTTGTTCTTTCATATAAAGTCAGTTCATATTTACCGAAGGGACTGACATTATATTTTCTTAAATCAAGTTTAACAATAGCATATCTTGTTGCAGGGGTTTCTTCATTATAATTCTTAACAATCTGTATGTAATCTCTGTCTGCATCATAAGTACCGTTTACAGACGTACTCTTAACAGTAGCTGAATCATCTGCAAGTGCAGTGAAAGCTGCGGTTGTGCTTGGTGTCTGATAAGGCTTTTTATAATTGAAGGTGTAATTTACGGTTTTTCCGTAAGTTGTTACTGAAATAACGGTTGCTTCTCCAACCGACTCAGCATATTTGACTTCTACTTTTGAATCTGCCGTGTTTTTAAGAGTATAAGCAATTTCAGGAAGCTCTGCATCAGCTTCGGGAAGAACTATTTCGTAGTCATATACATTATTCGAGAAGGATGGATAAAGAATTCCTTTATCAGAATCTATTGCTGCGGTTGCAAGACCTTTATCGTAATTTCTTACAACAGCAGGTCCGTATGTTACGCTTTCTCTGAAAGTAGGCTGATATACACTTGTATAAACATTTTTTGAATAGTTGCTTGCACCGTTTATTCTTGCATATATATTAAAGTATGTTTTTCCTTTAGCTATTTCTCCGCGGACATAATCGGTAACATCACAATATATGTTTGATTCGTTTGTTGCCCAAGAGCCGTTTGAATTCTGTGTTTTGGGAGTAAGAGTTGCTGTTCCTATTGAATTACCTACGGTGTAGCCGGAAAGCATTGTTCCTGCGGCTGCTCTTTCCCATGTACCGTTCCAGTCAAGTTCAGTAAATTCGACTGTGAGTTCTGTTGCCTCGTTGTTATTACCCGAAATGGTACTGTTTGATAATAAATAAATACAGAATTCATCATATTTGCTTGAATTTTCGGGTATATCAAATCTCATTATACTGCTTATATTATTGGTGTGTGTTACCGAACCATTATACGCTAATCTGTCGTAATTAGCGGTTTCCCACGCTTTTCCGGCGGTATAAACATTCTGAGACTGAACCGCTTTTATGGTTGTTTTTGAAGTTGTTGTGATATTTTCGTAGATGAATCTGTATGTATCGGTTGCGAGTCCGCCTTCGGAGGTTACGGATATTACTGTTTCTTCACCAACTTTTGAAGCTTTTGATACTACTTCTGCAATTGTTCCTTTTTCTGCAACAAAGTCAATTTCAGGAATAACCTTTCCTGAGGGAACACCGATATAATAAACTTTTACCGCTTTATCGAATGAAGGAAGGAATATATTTCCGTTTGCTTTTGCTTCTTCGGTTATACATGCAGATGCAAGATTTGCAGTAGTTCCGAGGGATTCGCAGTTAAGTAAGGATTTAGCTCTTGAATTAGTTGATTTTGCGTGGTAGAATCTTAAAAGTTCGCCGGTTGCACTGCTTAAAGTTTTAAGACCTGTTATTGTTACACCTATGCTGAATTCTTTTCTTCCGGAAAGTAATTCGTTTCTTACATAATCAGAAACATCTATTGAAACAAGCTTTCCGGCACCGCCTGCTATTAAATCATCACCCTTAACAACTGTGCTGCTTACGATTTTGCCGATTTTCATATTTGATTCGGCAACTATTTCAGCAGGTGTTTTTGCATCGGGAGCTGATGTTTCATCAAGAGGCTTGAGCGAATCTCTTGTTAAATCGTTATTTTCAACTGCGAATGCGGAAAGTGTATATTCCTGACCTGCTACTGCATTGGAAGCATAAGCTAAATCAACTGTAAATTTACCGAAGTTATCAACGGTTGAATCAGAAAGATCGAAACTATATATAGCCATATCGTATGTTCCGTTGGATTTATTCGATGTTAATTCTTCTTTCCAGTATGTGATTCTGTCATTATGTGCTGCATAAGCGAAGTTATTTGAATATAAAACTTTATTTGTTCTTGTATCTGCTTTTATGATATAACTGTCTGTGCTTTTAACGGTGGTTTTGCCTTCAACAGTTTTGACTACGGAATATGTGAAGGAATAGATTCTTGTTTTACCGTTATCGGAAACTGTAATTTCTGTTGTATCTCCTGCTTTTTCTGCCTGTTTTGTTATTTCCGCAGTAAAACCTTCTGCAACTTCATAGTTGAGTTCAGGGATAATATCTTCGGAAAGACCTATATAATAGTTTGTTACATCAGAAGTGAAAGCCGGTGTCAAAACACCTTTTTCGGTTGAAACAGAAGTGAGAACAACATCGTCCCCTGCCGCATCTTTATCATAGCTTAAAACTTCGCCGTAATATACAATATCGCCATCTGCATTTTTGGCATAAGGTTTTATTTCATGCTCTTTTTCAATTTTTTCGGGATTTTTTAAACCGATTGCGAAATTCCCGTCCATTGCTTTTGCTATTTCAAGCTTTCTGGGTTCTGTTTCAGTATTAACGCTGTATTTAGTTCCGTTGATTTCAATACCTGCATCGGTATCAGTATCAGCAATTTTACCTACATAATAGAGAATACCTGTTTCTCTGTCATAAAATTTCTTGACATACATTACTTCTGCATAGCTTGTTACGGAAATTGCAAAAATCATTATGATCGCAAGCAAACCTGCAAATAATTTCTCTGATTTCATATTGAACAAACTCCTTTTTTATTTATTGTATTCTTTCTGTGCTTCGTTGAATATAGCAACAAGTTTTTCACTTCCGAGACGTTCAGCTTCTTTTACCCATTTATTCCAGGCTGCATCTCCTGTTTCTGTTCCTAAAATATATTTTGTTGCAAACTCTTTGCCTGCTTTGTCAAGCTTTCCAAGATACTCTGCGTTCTTTGCGGTCTGTTCTTCACTGAAAACAAGAATAGGATCAAGTTTATCCAGGCTATCGGGATTTTTAGCAAAATCCTGTGCTTCCTGTTCTCTTTCCGTAAAGTTGAAGTATGTACTTCTTCTGTCGAATCTCATATACATTCCTTCAACGAACATTCCGTATTTATCTTCAAGCATTCTTGAATCGGGTTTAGTATCAGTAAAATCTATGTATTTTGCCATTCCATTTTCATCTAACACATAAGTTTCGCCTTCAACACCCATTGTTATGAGCTCTGTGCCTGCCGGTGAGAAACAGAAATCAAGAAGTTTGAAGGATGTTTCTGTTTTTTTATTTTTAGATACATGCTTGGGAGAAGCAATCTGATTGTTTTCTTTATATTTACCGGTCGGTCCGAAGGGTACTGCGAATCTTAAATCATATCCCGGAGCAGTATCCTTGCTCTGCTCAGAGAATGTATCAAGTCTTCCGATCCAGTCTGTTGTCACAAATGATTTTTCAGGCTGAGTCATTTTTGATGTCCAGACAGCCTGAGTATTTGTTAAAAACTCAGGATCAATCAAGCCTTCGTCATAAAGCTTTTTCATAAAGTCAAGCATTTCTTTATATTTGGGATCTGTATCTGTATATTTCCATACCTTTGCTTCTTCATCATAATAGGGATAGTGAGCAAACATTCCCCACTGATAAGACCAGGTTCTGAAGGTTCCATCTGCCGTTTTAACGGTATAAGGAATCGAATCGGGATATATTTCTTTTAATTTTTTAAGTGCCTGATAGAATTCCTCGGAATTTGTCCACATGGGAATATTATTTTTTTCAAAAATATCTTTTCTGTATAAATTAACACCTGTATTTACATCTCTCTGCCAGTCATACGGGAAATAGCCGTAGAGTTTTCCGTCTCCCATTTTATAGGAATTGAATACCCACTTAGCATCACCATCAACAAATTTAGCTTTGAAGTTTGGAAGAATGTCAATATAGTCTTCGATTGAAGCAAAAGCACCCTGAAGACAAAGTTCGTTTTTGATTTTTTCATCAAGTCCCTGTCCGACGATATCGGGAAGCTGTTTTGATGCTGCAAGTATTTTGATTTTCTCGTTCGCTGTCGATGTCGGGAAAACAATCATTTTTACATTAACGCCGGTCATTTCTCTCAGTTTGGTAACAACAAAACTGTTATTTAAAGTATCATCGGTTGATGTAGGAGAATTAACACTCCAGGTTAATTCTTCTGTACTATCGGTCAAAGGAAGTGTGAGACCTCCTGTATCTCCATACTTCACATTGGGATTATACGGAGAAACACCGGTTTCTTTTTTTCCGCAACCGGCAAAGGATGATAACGCGATTATCAATGCTAATGATAAGAATAGGAATTTTTTCATTATTTCTCGCTCCTTTTTATTTTATATAATTTTTTATTATTTGTATATTGGTAAATAACGGTCAGATTTCCACCGGCAGAATTCCTTCCGCTTTCTTCTCGCCTTTTAATATTTCTATAATATAGTCATCGTTATCGCATACGCTTGAGATTACTCTTTTGACATCTTTGAATTTTTTAATTTCATAGGGGTTACCGATATGTACAACCGTTGAAATTTTATTCATATTCGCTTTGATTAAAGCCTCGATTCTTTCGGTTATTCCATCTGTTCCCAGATAACATCCGGTTTTGCAAAAGGTGAAAATTATTGTTTCATCCGATTGTGATATCATATTGCAGGTTTCTTCCATCTCACTGCTGCAGGGGAACTCACTTATTACCGTTGCGGTTGAGCCGGGAAATGCCTCAAGAAGCTTTTTCCTTCTTAATTCTGCGGCAGATCTGGAATTCGAATTTCCAAGCTCGATTTCTTTATTTACTTTTTGAGTTTCTTCAGAATAGTCATTTTCGCAAAGAACCACAAAATGCTTTTTTGTTTTTACCGAAAGCTCCGGTTTCACATTTTCCTTTAAACTTTCGGAAATACATTTGCAGGCTATATTCTTCGATAATCTGAGCATTTCTTCGGTAGGATGATCCAAAGAAGCAGGCTTTAATGTTTTTCTCTGTGCCTCAAGCACCCGTCTCACCGCTTCATTTAACCTTTCTTCCGAAAATACCTTATTCTCATAAGCCTTCATAAGATAATCATAGCTTTCCTTATAGGTCAACCGATAATTCGGAAGAACCATATCGTTTCCGGCCGCAATCGAAAGCCCGATACTGTTTTCATCGCCATAGTTCTGAACAATTGCCATCATTGCAAGGGAATCGGTAACAATAAGGCCGTCAAATCCCTGATTTCTTATTATATCTATAACTTTTTTGGATAAAGAGGCTACATATTTATCGTCTATGTTTTTAAAAATAACGTGACCTGTCATGATTCCTGAAAGGTTTGCATCCCTCATTGCATTGAGATACGGAATAATATCTTTTTCAAGCAGCTCTTCTTCGGTTAAATCACTTATTCCCTTTTCCATATGAGTATCTATAAAAACATCATACCCGCCGGGAAAATGCTTAGCTGTTACCACCATTCCCTCATCCTGGAATCCTTTTATCATTTCATTTGCATATAAAGAAACGAACTCAGGATTATCTCCGAAGCAACGTGAATTTTTATTTACGGCTCCGTTTCCCGATAAATCAACCACAGGTCCCCAGGCAACGTTGACACCGTCTTTTTTTGCTTCGATGGCGGTTATTCTTCCCAACTCATACGCAACTTTCGGATCATTGCAGGAAGAAATTCCCATTGCTGTAGGATATCTTACTATCCCTCGCGTATAGCCATTTTCCATATCTGCGCATATAAGTATGGGATAATCTGCTTTTTCTCTGATTTCAGAAATAAAACTGTCATATCCGTCACAATTACACATCTGCACACCGCCGACAGCTCTTTTTTCCAACATTTCCATTATGAATTTTTTATCTTCTTCATTTTTGTATCCGCGAACAACCAGGAGTTGACCGATTTTTTGTTCGACAGATAGCTCTTTAATATTAAGCTCTTTCATTTTAAAAATACCTTTCCTAATACTACACTATGGAAAATACCATAATTTTAAAAATAAGTCTATGGATATAAAGAACAAAATCGTATATTTCGAACATAAATTACAATTTTATTTCAAAAAAAATTGACTTTCAATAATAAAAAAGCTATGATTAAAATGAGGTGTTGTTATATGAACAATAACGATTTTAATATTTGTCTCGGCGAAGATCTTCAGGTTGTCAAACCTCAATATTCAGGCGTTCAGAACTGGACCTGCGATTACACACCAAAGCCTTACGGACATCTTGATTTTATAACCTCAGGAAATATGGAGATTCGCTATGAAGGAAAAAAATATTATGCCGGTGCAAATACCATTCTGTGTATTCCGAAAAACAAAAGGTATTTTTTCAAAGTAAGCGGTAATTTTTCTTATTATTCATTTTTTTATGAATATACAAGTAATCTTCCCAACCATGAATTCAATCTTCCCTTAGTATTCAAAACTTCAAACACTAAATATTTTTATGATAAATACAAGACGGCATACAATCTGTATCTTATTAAAAACTGGGGTTACAAGATAAAAATTCAGGAATTGTTTTTTGATGTTTTTTCAAAGCTCAATGAAGAATATTTCAATTCTCTTAAAAGCAACGGAAATTATACAATAAAAAAATCGGTAGAACATATTCATCAGAATTTTTCAAATCCCGATTTATGTCTTACCGATATTGCTTCATTTTCAGAAATATCCGATACTCATTTCAGAAGAGTTTTCAAATCTGTTTACGGTACCTCGCCCAATAAATACATTAATTCCTTAAGAATAAATAAAGCTAAGTCAATGCTTGCCAATTCAAACCTGTCAATAGAGGAAATTTCCTACAAATGCGGGTATAATGATTATTCTTATTTTATAAAACTATTTTCAAGAGCTACCGGTTACACGCCCTTGAAATACAGAAAAAGCTTTGACAATGACATAATTTATTAAGCATAAAAACGGGACTGTTCCAAGTTCACAATCAGATAAGAATGCAAACTTGAAACAGTCCCGTTTATTATTCTATTTTGTATTAAAATTATGACGTATGAAATATGAAGGTGTGCAGCTCCATGCATGACAATAGCTGTTTATTGCCGGACTGTTATAGGGTGAGAAATCATCGTTTCCTTTCTCGTATGCTTCCCAGAAGCAATCAGTGCCTTTATCTGCCATTTCACCCCAGTATTTCAGCATAAATTAAAAAACAAATAAAATAAAGCGTTCCCTTTACAGGTATCCACATTATTTTTCCTGTTTTTTCAGAGCTTCCTTTGCCAGCTTATCTGCCATTTCATTATATTTAACGCCCCTGTGAGCAGGAACCTTAACAAACTTAATCTTAAGCTTTTCCGACATTTTCAAAGAGAATTCCCTGTATTTTGCGGTTGAAGGAAGATTGGTTTTCCATCTGCCCTCTGCCCAGGCGGCAATTCCTTCGTAATCGTGATATATTGTTACCGAATCAAAGCCGTTTTTTACGGCATACTGCATAACAGTCATTGCACCCTTAAGCTCTCCTGCAACATTTCTCATTGCAGCAGCATCTTCATTTTCCCCCACTCCGTTCATAGTTTCGGTTTTATCACCGTTTAATATGACCGCACCGAAGGAATATCTTCCGGTTTCAGAATCGTAGCTTCCGTCCACATAGGCACAAAGTCCCTCGTGAACGGGAATCATCCCGTCTTCCTCTCCCTTCAGAAATGCCATTGCACTTTCTTTATCCTTAAAGCTTTTAAAAGCAGCACCGGTAAATCCTTCCACCTGTTCTCTCGCTTCATCCCAGGAGGAATATATTCCGGGCTTACGTCCGTTTTTTACTGCATAGAATTTTCCCATATTATCCTCATATCATTATACTCTTAATAATAAAGATTCCCACAAAAAGGGTAAATACGCTTAAGCCTGTGGTTGCAACAACCACCGAGGAGGTGTATTCTGCATCGGATTTCATTTCTCTTGCCATAACGTAGCTGTTTATCGCAGTTGAAGAACCCATAAAAACAAGGGCTATAAGAAGCTCCTCTCCCCTGTAGCCCGCAAGCCAGAGAACAATAACGCCAACAAGAGGTGAAACTACAATTTTTGCCACAACGGAAACAAGAGTTTTTCTTATTCCGCGGATAAATGCCTTTATATCAAATGCAGCACCCATAAGTATAAGTCCCAGACCGATTGAAGTATCTCCCACATAGTCGACTGTTCTTATAAGAACGGTGGGAATTTTTATTTTAATAAGTGAGCATATAAGACCTGAAACACAGCCTATAATAAGAGGATTCTTAAGGATGTTTTTCAGCACACCGCCAATGCTTTTCTTTTCCCCCGACCAGTATGCCAGACACCAGGTTGCCCCCACGTTGAATACCGGCACACCGAAAGCAAGAAGCACCTCTGCCTTCGCAGTTCCCGCCGCAGTAAGCATTCCCTTAAGAAGAGGCAGTCCCAGTATTGCGAAATTAGAACGGAAGGAGCAATGAATCATTGCGCCGACTCTCCTTCTGTCCTTTTCAACAAGCGGAAAAACAATCCAGAAGCATACAGCACTTGCAATAAGTGTTCCCAAAGTAATCAGCACAAATTTCACGTCAAACACGGAATAAAAATCCACGGACGACGTATCAACAAAAAGCAGAGAAGGTGTAGCAACGTAAAATACAAACTTTGATACACCATCAAAGAATTCCTGCTTAAGCACATTTTTATTCTTTAGAAACCATCCCAGCACCATGGTTAAAAACACAGGCAGCACAGCCTCCATAGAAAAAACGAGCTCTTTCATTCTTATCCCCCTATTTATGATACAGCTTTTTAGTCTGATATTTAGGCTCGCTGGTTAAGTTTATTCCAAGCTTCTTATAAACATCTCTGTCTACCTGCGAAAGAATAACCGTTGAATGAGCCTCCGTATTCCTAAGAAGAGAAATCTTGGATAACGCCAGACGTGCATTTTCATTTCCCGATGCAGCACTTATGGTAAGCGCAATCAGGGTTTCATCTGAATGAAGTCTGGGATTGCGGTTGCCGAGAACCCCGGTTTTAAGATTCTGAATAGGCTGAATAACCTCCGGGGCAATAAGATGAACCTCATTATCTATTCCGGCAAGGGCTTTTATTGCATTAAGCAGAGCCGCCGATGATGCTCCGAGAAGCTTCGAGGTTTTTCCCGTTATTACAGTTCCGTCATTAAGCTCAATTGCAACTGCAGGCTGATCCTCGGTCAGTGCAGATTTTTCAAGAGCTGCCTTTACGCAGGCTCTGTCTTCCGGCTCAAGACTCAACTGCTTCATAAGAAGCTCTATTTTATGAACAGGCTCGTCTTCGGAATTACCCATTCTTCTTAAGCAAAGCTGATTATAATACCTTCTTATAATTTCATCGCAGGAGGCTTTTTTCACCGCCTCATCATCAAAAATACAGTTTCCTGCCATATTAACACCCATATCGGTAGGTGATTTATAGGGACTTTCACCGTAAATTCCTTCAAACATTGCATTAAGAACCGGGAAAACCTCCACATCACGGTTATAATTAACCGCGATTTTCTCATATGCTTCAAGATGATAGGGGTCTATCATATTAACATCATTAAGATCGGCTGTTGCCGCCTCATAAGCCAGATTAACAGGATGCTTCAAAGGGATGTTCCATATGGGGAAGGTTTCAAATTTAGCATAGCCTGCCTTATTTCCTCTTTTATGCTCGTGATAGAGCTGAGAGAGGCATATTGCCATTTTTCCGCTTCCGGGACCGGGAGCGGTTACCACAACAAGGGAGCTTTTCGTTTCTATATATTCGTTTTTTCCGAAGCCTTCTTCGCTGATGATTTTTTCCACATCATTCGGATAGCCTTCTATGGAATAATGGAGATAAACCTTGATTCCGAGATGCTCAAGCTTGGCTTTGAACTGCATCGCCGCAGGCTGACAGGCATATCTTGCAAGAACAACGCTTCCCACATAAAGATTGGTTGCCCGAAAAGCATCAATAAGCCTTAAAACCTCGGTATCATAAGTGATTCCCAGGTCTCCGCGAAGCTTATTCTTTTCGATATCCGCCGCATTGATAACGATAACAACCTCTGCATCATCCGAAAGATTCTTAAGCATTTCAAGCTTACTGTCCGGCTTAAATCCCGGAAGCACCCTTGAGGCATGATAATCGTCAAAAAGCTTTCCTCCGAATTCAAGATAAAGCTTTCCTCCGAATTCATCTATTCGCTTTCTGATATGCTCGGACTGAAGTCTTATATATTTGTCATTATCAAATCCCTTATTTTTCAAGTTATCTCCCCCTTTATCAACTAACTCAAGAAAATATTATAACATTTTTAATATATTTAGTCAATTAAAATAAAAGTAAAATTATTTTTTTATTATCTTTTTCCGTGAATACTGTCTTGTTGCTTTAAAAATTGATTTATGGTAAAATAATCTTATCCCCATCTTAACCGGGATGTATGTATAATGATATCAGAGGAGATTTGAGATGAATAAAAAAAATGCATTTTTAAAGAACATTTCCATTTCGCTATGTATACTTTTACTATCCTTCGGAATATGCCTTCTCATTCAGTATTATCTTAATGCCCAGGCCTCTATTCACGCAATTTTTGTGCTTGCTGTTTTTCTTATTTCCCTTAAATCAGACAGATACATATACGGAATCGCTGCATCTGTTATAAGCGTGATTGCTATTAACTATGCTTTTACCTTTCCCTATTTTTCACTTAATTTTTCAATTCCGGAAAATATGGTTTCAGCGGTGATTATGATAATTATTTCAACACTCACCTGTACCCTCACCCTTCAGATAAAAAGAAGTGAGGCGCTGAAGACAGAATCGGAAAAGGAAAGAATGAGAGCAAATCTTTTACGGGCGGTCTCCCATGACTTAAGAACTCCTCTTACCACCATATACGGTTCCGGATATGCACTTTTGGAGCACAGCGATTCAATGACAGACGAGAGGAAAACAAAAATAATAAGAGGGATATGTGAGGATTCCCAATGGCTCCTCAATATGGTGGAAAACTTACTTTCCATCACCCGTCTTGACAGCGGAAAAGTAAAGCTTAACAAATCCTCTACGGTAGTTGATGAGCTTATGGATTCGGTGCTTGCGAAATTCAAGAAAAGGCATCCTGAAGCTGAGGTTAAGCTTAATCTGCCGGATGAGTTCATCTGCGTTGAAATAGACTCAATTCTAATATCACAGGTGCTTATAAACATACTGGAAAACTCAGTTCAGCATGCAACGGGCATGACTGAAATAAAAATAAATATTTTCACTAAAAACAATTATGCATACTTTGAAATAACCGATGACGGCTGCGGAATTCCGGAAAACAAACTTCCGAAGCTTTTTAAAGAAGGATTCGATACATCGGAAATGAGTCCGGACAGCCATAAAAACAACCTTGGAATCGGTCTTTCGGTATGCGCTTCCATACTTAAAGCTCACGGTGGCGAAATATATGCCCGGAATATTAATCCGAAAGGCGCTTTATTCGGCTTCCGTCTTATTTATGAGGAGGATAACAATGCCTAATAATAAATACAGAATCCTTGTTATTGAAGATGAAGACAATATACGTCAGCTGATAACTGCTCTTCTTGAGTCGAACAGCTATCAGGTTATAACCGCAGATACCTGTGAATCGGGAAAAATGCTTTTCTTTTCCCATCTTCCCGATCTTACGGTGCTTGACTTAGGCCTTCCCGATGCAGATGGAATGGAATTTATCAAAACGGTAAGAAAGGAAAGCCCTTCTCCCATTATCGTTTTATCGGCAAGAACCAATGAAGCCGAAAAGGTTGAAGCCCTTGATAACGGTGCCAATGACTATATTACTAAGCCTTTCGGCTCTGCAGAATTTCTTGCACGAATCCGCTCCACCTTAAGAACAACAAGAAGAAGCGGTGATGAAGGGCTTCTGCCCGGCGGAAAATTCAACCTTGGAAAGCTTGAAATTGATTATGATAAAAGAAGAGTCTATATAGCTGAAAAGGAAATACCCTTAACCCAGAATGAATATAATATAGTAACCGTTCTTGCCGAACATTGCGGAAAGGTGCTTACATATTCATTTATCATTAAACAGATTTGGGGATATACCGATGAAGGAAGCGTTAAAAAGCTTCAGGTTAATATGGCAAACATCCGAAAGAAATTCGGAGCAATTCCCGGCGAAAAAAACTATATTATTAACGAGCTGGGAGTCGGCTACAGAATGAATGCCGAGGTTGATGAATAATGTATGAAATAAAATTTCATAAATAAAAAGGGAATGAGGAGATTAAAATGATTCCATCATCAGGCATTATTTACGGTCTTTGCTTTCTTGCCGTTGTGATTGCATTTGCGTTTGCAGTGTATCTTCACCTCTGGGTTAAGAAACAGCCCGTAAAAAATGAAACCATCATCAGAGTATCCGGACTTATCAAGGCCGGAGCAAACACCTTTATGCGTAAAGAATATCAGATTCTTGCCATTTTTGCAGGAGTTGCCGCTGTTCTTATTTTCCTTTTCCTCCCTCAGGGCATCTGGAAGGGCGAAATAGCTGAAAATATCGGAATGGCACTCTCATATATTGCAGGTACTGTTCTTTCCGCAATAGCAGGAAAAATCGGAACTCTCGTTGCAACTTCTTCAAACGGAAGAGCTGCCGAAGCTGCTAAAAAGGGTCTTAAACCCGCATTTATGGTAGGATTCAGAGGCGGCGCCGTTATGGGTCTTGCAGTTGTAGGCTTCAGCTTACTGGGAGTTATGGGCGTTCTTCTTTTAACCGGCGATTCTTCAATCGTTCTCGGCTTCTCCTTCGGTGCAAGTTCACTTGCATTATTTGCCAAGGCAGGCGGCGGAATCTTCACAAAGACCGCTGACGTAAGTGCCGACCTTACAGGTAAGGTTGAATTCGGAATTCCCGAGGATGACCCCAGAAACCCCGCAGTTATCGCTGATAACGTTGGCGATAATGTTGGTGACGTTGCAGGTATGGGTGCCGATCTTTTCGACTCAAATGTTGCATCAATGTCTGCTGCACTTGTTCTTGCTCAGGCAATTGACGGAAATGTTTCCGGCGTAAGCACCATGATGGTATTCTGCTATGCGGCACTTGGTCTTCTTTCTTCAATCTTAGGTATTGCTACCGCAAGAATAGGCAAGAAAGGTAACCCCACAAAGGCACTTAACTCTTCTACATACGTTACAACCGCAATCTTTGTTGTGCTTACCGCTGTTGCCACAATGATATTTGAAGGCTTCAGCTGGAGAATCTGGGCAGCATCAAGCGTTGGTCTTCTCGTTGGCGTTATCATCGGTATTACCACCGATTACTTCACCGATGATTCCAAGCCCATCGTTAAGAAGGTTGCAAGAGCGTCACGTTCCGGCTCTGCATTCACAATCCTTTCAGGTGTATCCTATGGATTTATGTCTGCACTCCCCGCAATGATCGGTATTGCAATTTCCGCACTTTTCGCTTATCAGATCTGTGCTCCCGAAGGCGGAAGCTATCCCCTCTTCGGTATAGCTATGGCGGCTGTTGGAATGCTTTCAATCGTTGGTATGATTATCAGTAACGATGCTTACGGTCCTATTGTTGATAACTCCAGAGGTCTTGCTGAAATGGGCGGTCTCGGAGAAGAAACAATCGCACTTTGCGATGAGCTTGACTCTGCAGGTAACACCGTTAAGGCTGTTACCAAGGGCTTCTCAATCGGTGCGGCAGGACTTACCGTTATTTCTCTTCTCGGTGCATTTATGGCTGAGGTTAACGCTGTTCTTGCAGAACAGGGCAAAGAGCTTCTTACCGGCTTTGATATTATGGATCCCACAGTATTCTTCGGAACCTTAATCGGTGCGGCTATTCCCGCTGTATTCTCTGCAATGCTTATGCTCGGCGTTGATAAAAACGCTCAGAGAATGGTTGAAGAAATTCACAGACAGTTCCGTGAAATCAAAGGACTTATCGAAGGTAAGGAAGGCGTTGTTGCCGATTATGATAAGTGTATTGATATTGCTACCGCAGGCGCATTAAAAGAGCTTATTCCTTCAGGACTTGTTGCAATCCTTGCTACAGTTGCTGTTGGTATAATCGGCGGAGTTAAAGCTATCGGCGGATTCCTTTTAGGAAACATCGTAAGCGGACTTCTCCTTGCACTCTTTATGAGTAATGCAGGCGGATTATGGGATAACTCAAAGAAATACGTTGAAGCAGGAAACGAAGGCGGAAAGGGCTCTGAGGCTCACAAAGCTGCAGTTGTTGGTGATACCGTAGGCGATCCCTTCAAGGATACCGCAGGACCTTCAATCAATACTCAGATTACTGTTGTTTCTCTGGTTGCTTCACTTTTAGCACCTGTCTTTGTTGCAATCTCAATATTCTAAGATAACATATCCAAAATAATTAGGTTTAACTTTTTAAGTTTCAAAACCATACTATTACGGTTATTAATTCAAACCATATTTAAAAGGCAGAAGCGTTTATTCACGCTTCTGCCTTTATTTATTGCTTTAATATTTTACGACGATATTATTCAGCATCATATCTTTTCTGCGCTGCCATTGAATTGGCAATGAGCTTATCAGCACCGAGAGATTTTGCTTTTTCCTTCCATGCGTTCCAGTCTGCGTCGGTATTTTTACCGCCGAGAACGTACTGAGTTGCAAACTCCTTACCTGCCGATATAAGAGCTGCCGCAATTTCGGTATTCTCTTCCTTTTCCTCTGCAGTGAAAGCAAGGATGGGATCCATAGGTCTTACGTGACTTTCATCCTTCATATAATCCTGAGCTTCCTTTCCTGCTTCGGTAAATTCGAAGTAAGAGGAACGTCTGTCGAAGGATAAATACATCTGCTCAATGAACATTCCGTATTTTTCTTCAAGCTGATTGATTGAAGGAATTGTATCGGGGAATTCAATATAGTCTGCCATTCCGTCTT
>JAZQFU010000306.1:0-3557 GCA_045539675.1 Clostridia bacterium
CCGTCTGCACCTGCTCAGCAGGAGCAGAAGCCGGCAGCTCCTGAGTCAGATAATAATAAACCATCTGAAGATAAGATAACTGATGAAAATGAAAAATCTGAGACTTTAGGGAAAACCTTACTCTCTGATTTCAGAAAAAAAGCAACCTCGGGGATGTCTGCTGAAAATATAGCCAATGAACTTCTGAAGAATCCCGTAATTAAATTTGCTGGCGGAGTTGTACCGGTTGAAGAAGGGCTCCTTACCGGCTTTGATAATACTGAAATAAACGGGTTTAAAAGCGGCTATATGTTTGCGCCGATGATTGGTTCAATTCCCTTTGTAGGGTATATTTTTGAGCTTGAAGACGGAGCCGATGTTTCTTCATTCACTAAACTGCTTAAGGATAGCGCAAATATGAGATGGAATATATGTGTATCAGCAGATGAAACGATAATTGATTCTTCGGGAAATATGGTGTTTTTTGTTATGTGCCCGGAATCACTTGAAGAGTAAGTATTGGAAATAAACCTGTAAATACGGGGGATTGATTATGCTTTTTTCAGGAATACCATTTTTGTATTGGTTTTTACCGGTAGTAATAATTTTATATTATCTGGCACCTGAGCCGCTGAAAAATACAGTTCTCTTACTGTCGAGCTTGTTTTTTTATGCCTGGGGCGAACCCGTATATGTATTTTTAATGGTTTCCACTATACTTGCGGGATATTTCGGCGGAATAATAATTGAAAAATGCAAAAACAGACATGCAAGAAAGCTTTTTCTTGCATTGTCTGTCATTTTCAGTCTTTCCTCGCTTATTTATTTTAAGTATGCTGATTTTTTTATAAATAATTTCAACAGACTTACAGGTTTATCGGTTCCTTTTCTTAAACTGGCTCTGCCTGTCGGAATAAGTTTTTATACATTTCAGATATTGAGTTATACCATTGATGTTTATAAAGATAAAATACCCGCACAAAAAAATCCGATAATTCTTGCAACATATGTGGCTTTGTTTCCGCAGCTGATAGCAGGGCCTATAGTAAGATATACCGATATATGCAGTCAGCTTCAGAATCGCACACATACTGTAGAGAAAGCAAATGAAGGCTGCAGAAGATTCATAACGGGACTTGCAAAAAAGGTTCTTATTGCCAATACATTGGGAGAGTTGTGCAAGGATTTTGTTGCTTCAGATAACGTTTCGGTATTGTATTTCTGGATTAATTCAATTGCATACGCATTACAGATTTATTATGATTTTTCCGGTTACAGCGATATGGCAATTGGCTTGGGCAAAATATTCGGATTTGAATTTAACGAGAATTTTAATTATCCGTTTATATCGAGAAGTGTTACCGAGTTCTGGAGAAGATGGCATATTTCTCTGGGCAGCTGGTTCCGTGATTATATATACATTCCCATGGGTGGGAATCGTGTAAGCAAATTCAGATTTATAATTAATATTTTTACCGTATGGTGCCTTACCGGATTCTGGCACGGCGCAGAATGGAATTTCATTATATGGGGATTGTATTTCGGAATTATTCTCATTATTGAAAAGTTTTTTCTTGGAAGGATTCTGGAAAAACATATCATTATATCTTATATTTATACCATTTTCCTGACTGTTATAAGCTTTGCTGTATTTTCTGCTGACGGAGCATATGGAGCTTATTATAATATTGCAGGATTAATCGGTGCAGGGGATATTCCTTTGATTTCGTCAGCTTCGATATATGCTGTTAAAAATTACGGTGCTATTTTAGTGCTTGCTGTTATTGGCTCTACACCGTTACCGCGTATTTTATACGGAAGGCTTTTTAAACGGAGACCTGCTTTAGGGTCGATTGCAGAAATTTCAGGATGCTTGATTCTTCTTACTGTATCCACCGCATTTCTGGTTGACGGCTCTTTTAATCCATTCCTTTATTTCCGCTTTTAGGAGGTGTATTAATATTGAAGAATAAGATTGCAGTCATATTGTATTCCTCGTTTATTATGCTTTTTTTGGTACTTGGCGTACTTACAGAGGGAAGCGGATATTCTGTAAGTGAACGTCGTAAACTGGCTGAGAAACCTGAATTAAGCTATGAAAATATAACAAGCGGAAATTATATGACTGAATTCGAAGAATATTCAACTGATAATTTCCCTTTGAGAGAGAGCTACAGGAGAATAAAAGCTTTTTTCTCAAAATACATTCTCTGCAAAAAAGATAATAACGGTATATATATTGCAGACGGTCATATTTCCTCCATTGACTACCCGACTAATATGGAAATGGTTTCGAATGCATATAACAAGTTTAACTATATTTATGATAGCTATCTGAAGGGTAAAACACAGAATATATATCTTTCGGTCATTCCCGATAAAAACTGTTATCTTGCATCGGAAAACGGTTTTCCCCATATTGATTATAACAAGCTGACTGATGAATTAAAAAAGAATATGAGTTATGCGAACTATATAGATATTTTCCCTATGCTTGATATTAATGATTACTATAAAACCGATTCTCACTGGAAGCAGGAAAACATAACTCATATAGCGGAATTCATCGGAAATGCAATGGGGAAGAGTACCGTATCACAATATAAAGTCAATAATGCGACGAAGGATTTTGCGGGAGTATTTCTTGGACAAGCTGCATTACCCTTCAAAAAAGACGAATTAAACTATCTTACCAATGATATTATAGATTCAGCCGTAGTAACATATTATGATACAGGTGCTCCAAAACAGGGGGAGATGTATAATATGGAAAAAGCTTACGGAAAGGATCCGTATGAAATTTTTCTTTCAGGAACGTCACCGCTTATAGAAATAGAAAATAAAAAAGCTCCCGAAGGAAGCCGACTGGTATTATTCAGAGATTCTTACGGAAGCAGTCTTGCACCGCTTCTTGTTCCGGGATACAGAAATATAACTGTTGTTGATATACGGTATATTCAAAGCAATATGCTTGGCAACTTTATAGATTTTGAAGGTTCAGATGTTTTATTTCTTTACAGCACATCTATAATTAATAACAGTATGTCTTTAAGATAGTCACAGTAAACTTGACTTGAATCTTCGGTTGTGTTAGAATTATAATACTTTCATTAAAGGAGATGCTTATATGTATATACCGAAGCCGGTTGATACCAAAAGTATTGTTCTTTCCGAAGAACTGCTTTCGCTTACCGAAAAAATGGCAGAAAATGTCCATGAAATATGGTCGGAAGGTCGAATCCGGGAAGGCTGGAAATATGGCAAAAAAAGAGACGACAACTTAAAAACAACACCTTGTCTTGTACCGTATTCTGAATTATCGGAGCAGGAAAAGGCGTATGATCGCAATACTGCAATTGAAACTTTGAAGTTTATTGTTGCAATGGGATATTCAATTGAAAAAAATTAGGGGATAGGAAAAATTGATTCAGAATGGACAAACTGAGCCGTGGCAAGCATTAAACTTGCCACGGGTGACCCGAAGCTGTATGCGTATACAGCGAGTGGCGAAGTAGAGCCGTTGATAAGCCGAAAGCCATATGGTTTAAAATTGCAAATTTCTATTGATACTTCTGAAA
>JAZQFU010000307.1:0-3148 GCA_045539675.1 Clostridia bacterium
ATTTTTTTATTATTTGTCAATTGAAATTCCTTAAAATTTATGGTATTCTATAAGTGAGTTAAAGATAAACACCTGAATCAATCCTTTAGAAAGAGAGGTACAGGCCAATGAAAACTTAAGCTCCATATTATGAAAGGAAGGAACAGTCCAATGAGATAGGTTGAAAGATTAAACAGAGGGAAGTTTATATACACGGCGTTTATATAGATTGTCCTTACGGCGGATGCCGTTAAATAACACCGATGTTGTGGCTCAGTCATAAAAGAGTTTCGTTTTTAAAAGAAAAAAGAGTATTGAAGTTAAGGTCAGAGGCTGCAACAGAAAAGTGAATAATACGAAAGAGAGGTAACCACCTGATGTTAGATATCAAGAGTGAAGAGAAGTGACCTCCGGCTTAAGGAATTTTGAAAAGTCGGAGGTCATTTCTTTTTTTTCTTGAAAGAAGAAACAGATAGTGTTATAATGAATTCAACGAAGTTGAATTCAGCGATATAAATTCCTGGCGGAATTTGCGATATACCTTGCGGTGCGATATATTACTTCGTAATGCGATATGTCCCTTTGGGACGAGATAAGGAATTTGTATCATATAGAATTTTGTAGGGCAGGGGCTTGCTCCTGCCGGTAAATAACGTGATGAGCAGACTTTATATAATAAAACCACCGCAGAAAAAGCGGAATAATGAATTAAAGGAGAAATTAAAATGATAGCAAAGCTTGAACCTGAATTTATGCCGATGGCAAAGGTGATTAACGATTTTAAAGCGGAAGTCAGTAAGTCAGAATCGCAGGAGGTTGTTATTTCTGTTGAAAGAAATGACGGACTGACTGCCGTGTATAAGTTTGAGATTTTTAAGGAAAATACAGGTCATGATGAAGAAAATTATGAGATAGCGGAAAGAATCATCAAAACCCTTCTCTGGCTCAAGGGCGGTTATAAGGTGTATATAGCCGGTTCTAAATACATATATGACCGTATATCGGAAGACTATAAGCCCGGCGGAGCAAGAGAATTTGATGTTGAAAATATGGTTAAGATTTATGAACAGCCCTTTGAGGTTATTTACGTTGAGAATGTTGCCGATGCACCAAAAGAAAACGATGCTTCGTCTCCCATAGGCCGTCATCTTGAAGGCTGCAGAATCGGTTTTGATGCCGGCGGAAGCGACAGAAAGGTTTCTGCGGTTATAGACGGAAAAACCGTTTATTCAGAAGAGGTTGTCTGGTTTCCCAAGCTTCAGACGGATCCTCAGTATCACTATGAAGGTATTCTTGCGGCTATGAAAACCGCCGCTTCCCATATGCCCAGAGTGGGTGCAATCGGTGTTTCCTCTGCCGGAGTGTATATCAACAACAGAATTATGACTGCATCTCTCTTTATAAAGGTTGGTAAAGAGGATTTTGAAAAACGGGTCAAGAATATGTATATTGACGTTGCAAAGGAAATAGGGGATGTTCCTATTGTGGTTGCAAATGACGGTGATGTAACTGCTCTTGCTGGCTCAATGAGTCTTAACGATAACAATGTTCTCGGAATAGCAATGGGTACAAGCGAAGCAGCAGGCTATATTGACGAAAGCGGAAGCATTACCGGATGGCTCAATGAACTGGCGTTTGTTCCCGTTGATTTCAATAAGGGGGCAATGGTTGATGAATGGAGCGGTGACTACGGCTGCGGAGTAAAGTATTTCTCCCAGGACGGAGTTATAAAGCTTGCGCCCAGAGCAGGAATCGAGCTTGATGAAAGCCTTTCTCCCGCTGAAAAACTCAAGGTTGTTCAGGAGCTTATGGAAAAGGATGACCCACGTGCGGCTGATATATACGAAACAATCGGAACCTATTTCGGATATTCAATTGCTTATTACTCAATGTTTTATGATATAAAGCACGTTCTTATTATGGGGCGTGTTACCAGCGGAAAGGGAGGAACAATTCTTCTTGAACAGGCGAATAACGTTCTTCAGAAGGAATTCCCGGAAATTTATAAAAAAACAAAGCTTCATATACCTGATGAAAAAGCAAGAAGGGTGGGGCAGTCGGTTGCGGCGGCAAGTCTGCCTGAGGTAAAATAAATATGAAGAACATAAGAATAGGAAATATGCTTGAAGCATCGGCAATATCCCTCGGATGTATGCGAATGGGTGACCGGGACGAAAAAACAGTTGATGCAATTGTGGATGCGGCGCTGGAAAACGGAATTAATTTCTTTGACCATGCGGATATTTACGGCAGAGGAAAATCCGAAGAGCTTTTCGGCGGATATCTGAAAAGAAATAAGGGATGCAGAGAAAAAATATTGATTCAGACCAAATGTGCCATTCATGACGGTCAGTATGATTTTTCAAAGGAGCATATTTTAAAGTCTGTTGACGGAAGCCTTTCAAGGCTTGGAATTGATTATATTGACGTTCTTCTTCTCCATAGACCGGATACTCTTATGGAGCCCGAAGAGGTTGCTGAAGCTTTTAATAAACTGGAATCGGAAGGAAAAGTCAAATATTTTGGTGTTTCGAATCATAATTCCATGCAGATTGAACTTCTGAAAACCGCAGTTAAACAACCTCTCATAATAAATCAGCTTCAGTTTTCAGCAACCGAAGCAGGTCTTGTAACCTCGGGAATGAACGCTAACATGAAAAATGAAGAGTCCGTAATGCATGATGGCTCATTCCTTGAATACAGCCGGATTAAAAATATCACAATTCAGGCGTGGTCGCCCTTTCAGTTCGGCTTCTTTAAAGGAAATTTCGTGGATAATCCTGATTTCCCGGAGCTTAATAAAAAGCTTTCCGAAATCGGCGAAAAATACGGTCTTACTAAAACGGGTGTGGCTGCGGCATGGATTTTAAGGCACCCTTCAGGGATGCAGGTAATCGCAGGAACTATGAACCCATTGCACCTCAGAGAAATATGTAAAGCTGCAGATATTTATCTTACACGTTCCGAATGGTATGAAATTTACAGTGCCGCAGGGCATATGCTTCCATAATTAATAAGAACATCACGAAAAAATAACGAACTGAAAGTTCGGGTTTTTCGGAGAACTTTGTTGCGTTATTCAAAATAAGAAAAGGGTATGCGAACCTGTAGTAAAGGGCTCGCATATCCTTTTTTTTCTTCTGATGCAGTTGCTGTCTTCTATGATGCT
>JAZQFU010000308.1:0-7867 GCA_045539675.1 Clostridia bacterium
AATAATATATTTTAATTCAGTTATACCATGCAAAGGGCTTAAGGGGATTTAAGAATTCCCCTTTCCCCTTTGCAATCCCCTTGGGCCCCCAACCGGGTGCTCATTCGCCGCACGGCTGCTGCGCATTGTGAAACAGTTCGACTTTCCGACGTCTAAGTATCGGAGTATTATCCGAACTCGCTTTTTTCCTACTCTTTTTCGCAACTACTATGACAATAGCTTTTTAAAACAATTTTAAAAAATGCAAAGATAAAAATCGGGGCTGCCTCATTTTCGAGGCAGCCCCGTTTCTTTTCATTTAGTCAAGCTTTTTCTGTGCTTCGTTATATACATCGGTTATTTCGTCACATCCAAGCGATTTTGCTTTTTCTACCCATGCATTCCAAGCCGCATCGCCTGTTTCATTTGTAAGAACATATTTTGTAGCAAATTCTCTTGCTGCTTTCTGCAAATCAGCAATTTTAGACTGAACAAGTGCCTTCTGCTCGGGAGTGAAGGGGAGTTCGGGATCGCAGGGTGAAACATGAGCTTCATCCTTCATATAATCCTGAGCCTCCTGCTCATGCTCGGTAAAGTTGAAGTGCATACTTCTTCTGTCAAAGCTTAAATACATACCCTGAATATTCATACCGTATTTTTCAATAAGAGAATTGGTATTTGCATCATCTTCCATCTCAAACATATCTGCCATACCGTTTTCATCAAGCACATAGGTTTCGCCTTCTATACCCATAGAGATAAGCTCTTTTCCGGTGGGAGAAATACAAAAGTCAAGAAGCTTGAATGCAAGCTCACTCTTTTCATTTTTGGAAACGTATCTTCCCCAGCAAAGCTGTGAAGCTTCGGGATAAACCTGCTTGGGACCTACGGGATTAGCAAATCTTAAATCGTAACCGGGGAATACAGCTCCTGCCTGCTCATTGAACTGACTCATTCTTCCGATCCAGTCGAAGGTTACGAAGGATTCACCCTTCTGAGTCATCTTGGAAGTCCATGATGCTTCTGTATTGGTGATAAATTCGGGATCGAGAAGCTTTTCATCGTAGAGCTTTCTGAAGAAATCAAGCATTTCTTTATATTCGGGCTGAATATCGGTGAAGAACCATTCACCCTTCTCTTCGTTATAGTAGGGATAATTTGCTTTCATACCATACATAAGAGAGTATCTTTCAAAGATAGCCTCTCCGACCTTGGAGGTTAAAGGATAAGATTCGGGATATGCTTCCTTTAACTTTTTGAGTGCATCATAAAAAGTCTCGGGTGAATTCCACATAGGAATATTATGCTTATCAAAAATATCCTTACGGTAAAGCATGGAGTGGTTTATATCTCTGTTCCAGTCCCAACCGAAGAAGGGATAAAGCTTACCGTCGGAAGCAGCATGAGTTTTAAAAATCCAGTTGTTTTCTTCGTTTTCAACAAAGGTTCTTTTGAAGTTGGGAAGAACGTCAACATAATCCTCAACTGCTGCAAAAGCGCCCTGAACGGCAAGTCCGTCTCCAAACTCAGGCTCCAGTCCCTGACCAACGATATCCGGAAGATCCTTAGCCGCTGCAAGAACCTTGATTTTTTCTCCTGCCGCAGAGGTGGGGAAAACAAGAAGCTGAACGTTAACGCCGGTCATTGCACGCATTTTCTGAACAACATAGCTTTCGTTAAGTCCGTCATAGTTAGCATCAACAGACCAGGTGATTTCGGTATCGTCTTCGCATAAAGGAAGCTCAAGTCCGCCGGCATCCTTTACGGGTACAGAGGGATCATAAAGAGTAGAGGTTGAAGCCTCATTTTTCTTACATCCCGAGAAGACCGATACTGCGAGGATTACTGCGAGAATAAGTGCAAGTGTCTTTTTCATTGTTAGGATCCTTTCATACTTTTTTTCTTTATTATATCATATAAAAATTTTGCAGTCAATTTGTCTGAATTGACCTTGCAAATCCGCTTAATTTCTGCATTTATTAAACAAATCCCCGAAAATAATATGCAAAATTGACACATTATTTCCGGGGACTTAATTTGTTTATTTCTCCATACTTCTCAGTCTTTTACGATACTGATAGGGAGTCACTCCGAATTCCTGCTTAAAGGCTTCATTGAAATATGAGGAATCAAAAATTCCCGATAGTCTTCCCACCTCACTTATAGGCTCATCCAACACCCTTAAGAGAAGCTCCGCCCTCTTTATCCTCAGGGAATTAATATACTGCTTCGGAGAACATCCGAAATGCTTTTTGAAGAGACGGATAAAGTATTCATAGCTTAATCCCGTATCCTCTGCAAGCTTACGGATGCTTATATTTTCTTCGTATGCCATCTGTTCTATATAATTCAGAGCATTATAGAGCTTTTCTGCTTCAGATCTTTCATCGTTTACACATTCCTTAACAAAGTAATTAATAATCTTCATTACAGCAGCCTTGATTTTCATAATGTTAACACGACTGTCTTTTTCATATAACTCATAGGCATTTTTAAAAATTCCCATTATCTCAGCCTTATTTTCGGGAACCCATAAAACACGATGCCCAAGAGTTTCCATAATCCTGGAATGCATATCACAATAGCATACAACAGAAATAAATTCTGTGGGAGTTTCAATACTCTCATTTGAATAACTCGTCGAGCTTCCTTTGGTTACAATAACGGCGCCCGGCATAATAACGGATTCTTCACCGCATTCTTCCTTGACCATAACACTTCCTCTGGTAAGAAGTGAGAAATGAAGCTTTCCTCCGTTATTACGTTCATCCTTCAGAAAATTTCTTTTCCACGTATTATGTTTTGGAACCTTGTATATACAAAAAATTTGCTCTAACTTGAATTCTTTATACTGCAGGCACAAATCTCCCCTGTTATCATCGTATTTTGCCCTGAACTGACGGGGAGTAATTCCATATTCCTTTCTGAATACCTCATTAAGGTAGGAGACATCAGCAAATCCTGAAAGCAAGCCCGCTTCCGCAACCGAATAATCGGTTCTTGAAAGAAGCATTTTCACTCTTTCAAGTCTTCTTCTGTTGATATACTGCTTCGGAGAACAGCTCATATGCTGCTTGAAAAGCCTTATAAAATATTCATAGCTTAATCCGTTATCCTCTGCAAGCTTACGGATATTTATATTTTCCTCAAAAGCCATACACCATATATACGAAAGAGAATTGGAAATTGCCGTGGGAAGCATACCGAATTCCGGAACACGCTCAAAAACACGACCGAGAATTTCCATAATACATATTTTAATATCCGCTCTGTTCATAAAACATCGGTTTTCATAAAGCTCTTCCGCACGCAAAAAAGCGTTTCTTATCTCTTCATCTCCCGTAAAGTCATAATAAGCAGTTCCCCTTGAGGCATTAAGAATACTTATAGGCTTATCGGTGATAAAGGTTATGCTTATATGCTCGGTAGGACGCTTAATGCTTTTTATTTCAAATTCCTTTTCACCTTCTCTTGAAAGCATAACCCAGCCCGGAGAAAGAATATGCTCTTCACCGTGATTTACGGTCTGTACACTTCCCTTTTCAATGTACTCAAGATGATAGAGCAGACTGTTTTCATCCGGAACCTTAATGGAAAACATTTTTCCCTTATGCTCCCATTGAGAATAACGTCTGGTACGGTATGCAACATATATATGTTCTATATTAATATCATAATCCATTTCCAATCCTCCCTTCTGTTTATTTATACCGGCGGCTTTCAAAGACGGAATCGTGCAGGTTCGTTAAGCGATTAGCTAAACGGAGCTGTAAAAATTCACAGCTCCGCATTTTCCTATTATTTCAACAAAGGATTCACAGTTCCCTGAGTCCACAAAAAGACCTTAACCGAATATCCCTCCTGCATCGGGATTCCGGATTCAAGGAAATGCTCTTTTTTCGGCTCAATCTGTGCATTCTTCTCCACCTTAAGAGAATCAAGAAGCTTTCCTTCATTGGTATATATTGCAAGATAAAGGTCTGCAATTTTTCCGACTTTGCTTGTATTTGAAACACGGGCAGTAATACCGTTTTCGCCCTCTTCCCAGCTTACGGTGATTTCTCCGCCGTCTAAGATATTTTCTCCGCCGTATATTGCGTTTTCTATTCCATAGCTTTCCGCCTTACTCCATGAAGAAGCAAAGGAGATTTCCATATCCTTTCCGTTCTTAACCGTAAGATTAAGCGACTCGCCCTGCTTTACAGCCGCGGAATAATACTTATCACCGTCAAAGGTGATTTCCGCAAAGCCCTCGGGTGCAGTTCCCGTTGCCGTAAGAGTGAATACACACTCTTTACCGCTGATTGTATAATTGCCTTCATTTAAGGTTGCATTGTCCGCCGTGATTTCAAAGCTGAAGCCTGCAGCGGTGATATTATTTCCGCCGATTTCAACAACTACAGGTTCATCACCCTCCGAAAGTGCTGAAGGTTCGCCCGCTGCTATGCCGAATGCGGAAATCTGCTCAAGAATATCTTCAAAAGTAAAATATCCTTTTGCTACACATTGCTTAAGATAAGCACCATTGAATGCAACATATGCATCATAGGGTATATAATCGCTGAAATCATCGTAGGTATATAAGCCGTATTCTGCAATATCCTCATCCATATTTACATACTTCATTCCCTCGCCGATTTCAAAATAATCGTAGAAACCGGGTATAGGAGGAGGAGTTACGGTAAGCATTCCGTTTGCCACACAGTTATTATATACTGCCGTAAGGATAGTGTAACATCCGATATTCTCTTTTTCTACGCTGTAATCTGTGAGCTCAACAACGGTATTTCCGGTTCCGTTCTTTTTAACAAATCGCTTTCCAACCTGCTCTGCAATATTATCGGGATTTATAAGCACATATTCGTTTGCATCGGCATCGTAAAGTCCGTGCTCATAAATGAGGCGAAGCTCTGAATCGTCGCTGAATTTAAGATTCATAACGTCCCATTCCTTATGACCGTCATAAAGAAGAAGTGACGGTACTGACTCTGTATATCTTCCTTCAAAGAAATCCCATACCACTACATTATCATCAAAGGTGAGGTCTTCAATATTCTTATAGGTTCCGTCTGCAAGAAGTATGGGCGTTCCTTCTGCGAAGCATCCGCCGCCGCTGTCGCCGGAACTACTGTTAAGGTCATTCAGAGTACCGCTTACAAAATCACTGTATTTATATTGATGAACATCTTTGTAGTCTGCATATAATACATTCCACGTGTGGCTTGTTGTCCATTGTCCACCGTTGGAATCTGTAAATTCATATGAAAGCGTAACGGTTCTTGCTGTAGTACTGGTTGAAACATAACCGGTTGTACCTGATATGGTAAAATACAATTTTAATACACCGTTATCAACCACAACGGGCATTCCGTAAATCTTCTTTCCTTCATGGATATATCCGCTTGTAACTTTAAAGGTATATCCTGCAGTTTCATCTGAATACTCCCAATAATTGTTGGTTCCGTTTACCTTGCCTTTTGACTGAGGCGTAATGCTTCCCAGATTAAGAATTTCATAATCATTCTTAGATTTATTCCAGAATTTTATGTTTATCCCTTCAAGAGATGCAGGAATTCCCACCGTCCAGTCACTGTTCTGACTTTTTACTACAAGAAGCGGATCGCCCCAGGTAACCGTGCCTTCCACTTCAGGAGGATTTATTGAAGTCATGGTGGTCTGGATTTCAAAGGAATATGAGCTTATACCATTTCTTGCTGTATCAACAGTTCCGTCAGCATTATATAAAAGATTATCTGTTACATTAAGAATATATTTTTTATTATCCGCCTGATTGAAAACAAGGGGAGATGACACGTCTACCGCATTTCCCGAAGAATCCGTAACCGTATACGGAAGCTCCTTATTATGCTTAATCACGTTGAGCTTTGAAAAATCAAAGGAGAAGCTTCTTCCTTCGGCATTATCAAGGTCGACAGTCATAAGGGAGCTCCATCCCTTTTCTTCATCGTAAGATGTTACGAAGGTTGCATAAGAGGGAAGGTTTTCGTATACTGCAGAATATTCACCCTCCGAATATCCTTCTGAAGCATAGGAAGGCTCGGTAAGATACTTATCTGCTGTGCCGTTGGAAACCTCATAGGTATATGCATATGCAGTTATTCCTATTGCAGAAGCTGAAAGCCAGCTATAGGGAACCTCGGTTTTATCGGTTCTGTTATCAGTTATTGAAGGAGTCTTTACCGTTGCAAATAAATCTCCCGAAGGCACATAGAAAATTCCAAGATTAATGGATTCTCTTGTTACATTGTCATCATAAGTTATGTTATGAATATAGTTTTTATTGCTCATTACGGTGGAGATTACCGATTGCATGGCATCGGGCACATATCCGGAATAATCTTCATTTGCCCATGCATACTGAACCATTTCGCCCTCAAGAGTAACGGGAGCGGAGTTTCCTTCGCTATCACTCTGAACCGCAACGCTTAAGCCCATAACGGTATTGCCGATGGTATTTACATTTGCCGCAACAGGTCTCTGAATATATTTCATATCCTTTAAGGTTACGCTTCTTGCAGAGGTTATAAAAACATTGGCAACAGCACCGCCGGAAACAACAGTATTTTCCAACCTGAAGTCATTAATTGAGCCTGCAATCTGAATTGCCGCACGTCCGCCGGATACAAACGAATCTCTGATTACACTGTTACCCGTCATTTTTACTGCATTTCTTAAGTTAAAAGCACAGTCAGCAGCCGATGCCTGAGGATTCCCGTTTTGTGTTTTCTGACTGTTATAGATTATTGAATGAGAGAAATTAGGGGCAACAATTCTTATATTATCAAGTATTCCGTTATTTACCGTTGCAAAGGAATCATTGATTCCGTCCGAATAAATATCATTGGCACAAGTTAATGTAAAGCCGTTTCCGTAAAGAGTATGACCTCCCGATACGGTAAAGGTTGAAAAGCCTGCATCATTAAGAAGAACCGCATCAGATGAAGTTACACTTGCCGCACCCGTAAGGTTGGTTGCATTTATAACCTCGACCTTTAAGGAGGTGGGTTCACATCTGAAATCGTCGGTTATAACAATTTCAACTACACCTGTTCCGGTGAAGCTTAAGGTTGACTTAGTCCAGTCGGTTGCAGGGTTAAAGGTTCCCGAAACTCCCGATGAACCGTCAAGTGCCGTAACCGTTGCGGTTACGTTTCCGATTTCAGCATTTTCCGTTGCTTTGAAAAGAGTTCCCAGAGCAACGGTATTTTTATTACCTACACGGTAAAGATATTTTTCGTGATTAGCGAATTTAGTTTCAAACTTTTTATAGGTTTTATAGGTATAATCGCATTCTTCAGCGATAAGCTTAACCGAAAATTCACCCAGAACGGAATTCATATATTCCGCCGGAGCATTTTCGGGCATTTTGAGGGTTATTTCAGTAACCGCTTCTTTTAAATAAAAGCCTTCACTACCGTTTTCGCCTTCGGGAATTATTTTCCCTGAAAATAACGGCTGACCGTTTATAATCTGAGAAAGAGTTCCCTTTCTTTCGCCTTCTGCATAAACCTCAATAAGCTCTCCCAAGGCTGAAATTTCATTTGCAGACGCAAAAGAAAGCTCAAAGGAAAATGCAAGAAGTCCATCGTTTTCCACCTTAAAATAACGTGTTATTTCTTCTCCCGGAGAAAACGCTTCAGATTTAAAAGCTCCTTCTTCTCCGCTCCATTCCCCATCGGGGGCGATGCTCCAGTAAAGCTTTGCACTAACACTCGGCGAAACGCTGAAAGCAACTAAGGATGTAAAATTCAAAAGCATTAATGCACAAACCAAAAGAGCAACCAATCTCTTTTTAAGATTTGTGTTCATGTTTTTACCTTCCTTTATTTTTATTTAGCTTCTGTAATCCGCATTTATTTTAACGTAA
>JAZQFU010000309.1:0-9789 GCA_045539675.1 Clostridia bacterium
TGAATCACTCGGCGAGGTTATTTATAATCCACACGGAAGACCGTATACAGATGAAGAATTAAGAGAAGCCCTTGAAGGGGTAGACGTTGTCTTTACCGGATGGGGAGCATATAATTTCAGCGAAGAGGTTCTTGCAAAGGCAGATAAGCTTAAAATAATTGCTCATACCGGCGGAAGTGTTGCTCAGGTTATTTCCGAAGCTTTAAAGAAAAGAAATGTTATCATTTTGTGCGGTAACAGACTTTTTGCGGAATCTGTTGCAGAAGGAACTCTCTGCTATATTCTTGCCGCACAGAGGAATCTTGTTAAAACAGTAAATATAACGGCTGAAGAGGGATGGCCCGAAACCTATATGCCCAACAGCGGTCTTAAAGGAAAAACAATCGGTCTTGTGGGCTTTGGAATGATTGCTGAGAATCTGGCAAGAATTCTGCAGTCCTTTGATGTTAAGCTTAAGATTTATTCCGGATATCTTTCCGTGGAAAAAGCCGCTCAGTATAATGCGGAGCTTGCGACCCTTGATGAGATTTTTGAAACCTGCGATATTATTTCCGTTCATTCGGCACTTAACGATAAGAATTATCATCTTATAAATAAAAACCATTTTGCAAAGATGAAGGATGATGCCCTTATAGTAAATACTGCGAGAGGCGCGGTAATGGTTGAAGAGGAGCTTGCCGAAGAGCTTAAGAAGGGAAGAATAAGAGCGATTCTTGATGTGTATGAGGAAGAGCCTCTTTCAATGGAGTCTCCTTTACGTGGGCTTCCCAATGCAATTCTGGTGCCTCACAGAGGCGGTCCCACCACAGATGTAAGAGCTATGGTTACGATTGCTCTTGCCGGAGATGTAAAGAAGTTTATGAATGGAGATACAAATCTCACTCATCAGGTCTCTTATGAATACGGAAGCAGAATGACTAACGAGGCAAAATTCAGAAAATGAGAACCTCACGAAAAACTAACGAACTGAAAGTTCGGGTTTTTCAGAGAATATTGTTGTGTTATCCAAAATAAGAAAAGGGTATGCGAACCTGTAGTAAAGGGCTCGCATATCCTTTTTTCTTCTGATGCAGTTGCTGTCTGCTATGATGCTGAGGTTTCCTTCAGAGATTTCGCCCCTGATTACAATGAATATAAGCTTAGCCATCGGAGAGTCGAACTACCGAAAAAGCCTTCCCCTGTGGGAGGGGAAGGTGCCGAGGCACGAGGCGGATGAGGTGGTGAACTTTGGTGTTATTGTTTTTTTGATTTCAAAAAACGATTTTGAAAATTTCACAATAATATTTTTTAATTCAGTTATACCATGCAAAGGGCTTAAGGGGATTTAAGAATTCCCCTTTCCCCTTTGCAATCCCCTTGGGCCCCCAACCGGGTGCTCAGTCGCCGCACGGCTACTGCGCATTGTGAAACAGTTCGAATTCTTTACGGCTATCCGAAAGAGAGTTATCCGACCCCGCCTGAAACAGCGAAATTCCGGTATCTTTCGTATTGCCGTTCCCGAAAGGCGGAACACATTGCATTATGTGAGCATTAAAGTTTTGAGCTTGATTATGGCGTCAATGCACCTTCTGTATATGCAGATGCCTGTACAGTGGATAACTGCAATCCCAATAATCAGGGATTTTATGTAATGGCAAAAAATATGTATCCTGTGTTTAAAAGAGGATTATTCAGATAATAATTAACAAGTCTTTTTCATAGATATATTCTGAGGTGAAATCTGTGAAAAAGGCTTTTTTATTTGCAATGACATTTGCGGGAACCTTTATAGGAGCCGGTTTTGCAACCGGTCAGGAGATAATGAGCTTCTTCGTGCTTAAAAGTTCGGGAGGCATTGTTTTTTATTTTATTTCCTGCTTTCTTATGACCTTTATCTGTAAAAGAACAGCAGAGCTTTGTGAGAAAGGTGCGCTCTTTTTTTATAAAGATTTGTTTGGTGAATTTATGGGAAAATTCGTTTTCCTGATTTCAATGCTTTCGCTCTTTTCCTGCTTTGCGGCAACTGTTGCGGCAACGGGAAGTCTTCTTTCCGGAGAAAACATAATGAGCTTCTATGAGGGAGCAATTCTTATGGCGCTTTTATCTGTTTTTATCTGTAATCACGGTATTGAAGGGCTATATGCAGTAAACGGTATTCTTACTCCGTTTATAATAGTTTTTTCGGTAATATTCGGGTTGCTTTCTGCATTAAATCCGGAGGTTCAGAGTGTTATGAGTGTTTCACGGGCGGAAAAAAGAATTCTTATTCCCCTGTGGTACGGAGTTTTATATGCAGGGTATAACGTGTTTTCGCTGATTCCCGTTTCCATAGCTGCGGGAAAAGTAAAGAGGGCAGGCTATATAATTGCATTTTCCGTAACTGCGGTGGCGGGAGCTGCAGTTTTTCTTGCCATTTCAGCTAATCTGCATACTGCAATACTTTATGAGCTTCCCTTTTTTGAAACCGTAAGACATATTTCTCGCATATCCGGAAAAATTTATTTTTTTGTTCTTCTGTTTTCGCTTGTAACCACGGCTTCCTCCTGTCTGTATGGTTTTGTTAACGGTATTGAGGCTTTGTTCAAAATAAAAAGAAAAAGCATTTATATTATCTGTGCAGGAGGACTTTTTCTTTCGATACCTATGGGTCTTTCGGGAATTGTGAGGATTGTATATCCGCTTTTTGGTGCGGCAGGAGCTGCGGTTATATTAAGGATTTTACTAAAAAATAAGAAAAAGTGATTTTTTTGTGAAAATTTATAATATTATTCTTGCATATTATTCAAAAGTATGTTAAAATAACCATATTAGTTTATGGTATTTTGCCAAATCACAAAGGAGGAAATCAGAAAATGAAAAGAAAGGTAATGGTATTAATAAGCCTCGTGCTTATTCTCGGAACGTTCAGCACGGCTTTTGCAGCATCCTTTGCGGATGTTACTGCAGATTATTCCTGGGCTGATGAAGCAATCAGTGCAATGTCGGAGAAAGGAATAATAAACGGCTATCCCGACGGAACCTTCCAACCCGCAACAGGCATAACGAGAATTCAGGCAATGCTTCTTATTTCCAGAATTTTGGGATTTGTTGATGGCGTATACAGTCCTTATATAGATTTCATCTCGGAAGAAAATGCCGAGGTTATATCAGAGCTTAAGCTCGACTATGAAGAAGAGCTTGCTTTCCTGATTTATAAAGGCGTATTCACTGCGGAAGAAATTGCTTCTTCAGCTAACGGAATCAATCAGCCTCTTTCAAGATACGAGGTTGCTGAATATCTTACCAGAGCAATGGGAAAATACTCTCTTGTTAAGGGAAGCTATTCAACCGATACCGGATATTCCGATGAAGCGCTCATTCCCGAAAGCTACAGAAGCTTTGTATGCTATGTTAAGGATGCAGGTCTTATGCAGGGAACTTCAGCTACAACCTTTGCTGCTTCCGATAACGTAACCAGAGCTCAGATGGCTGTAATGCTTTACAGAGTAATAAATGCTCTTAAGCTTACTGTTTTTGAGGCTGAATTTGAATCATATTCTGCTTTTGACAAGCTGATTCAGGTTAAAATCGGAGAAACAGAAGGAAGCTATGATACTGCTGAAACTGTAATGTATGTTAACGGCAAGGAAGCGGAAGCTTCCGAGATTTCCGAAGGAGAAAACATTATACTGGTATTCTCAGACGGAGTTCTCTTAAGAGTTGAAAAAATTGTTGATAAGACCGTACCTCCCGTTGAAAAGGAGCCCGAGGTTGTTAAAACAATTCATGCGAAAATAAACGATATTATTCTTTCGACCGATAACTATTTGAATGTAGTGGATAGCACCGACGGTGAAACCAAGAGGTTCTATATTGCAGATGAATGTAAAATTGAGGTTGACGGAAGAATAACCACTCTTTCCGCAATGAGAAACAAAGATCATGTTATTCTGGGGCTTACCAGTGATGATGAAATTCTCGAAATTGAAATAGTTGATACAATCACTACCTTTAAGGGCGGAGTAATTGCAGATGTTGATACCTCCGACGGAGTGGTTATTGAAATAGAAACCAAAAACGGCGATATCGAAAGATATATAACAACCGATGCCGTTGCAGTAAAGAGAAATTCCGAAAACGTTACTCTTGCAGATATTCTTACGGGAGATACAGTTGTTTCCTGCGAGCTTACCTATAACAGAATTTCAGCACTTCAGGTTAAGAGTATTGTAAGCAGCACCTCGGGTTCAATCAGCGAGATTGTTATTTCAAAAGAGCCCTCAATTGTTATTTCCGGAAGTAAGGGCGATAAAAGATATGAAATCAGCAATTCCATCAAGGTTACCGTTGACGGAGATGCTGCAGACATATATGCTATGAGACTCGGTATGAATGCATCTGTGACTCTGGATAGCAATGTGGTTACCAAGATTGAGGTTAACAGCGTTGCAGATGTAGGGCAGCTCACCGGTCAGGTTAAGATAGTAAATACCTCATACGGCTTTGTTAATGTAGCACTTTCCGACGGAACTGAGAAGCAGGTTTTTGTTAACAGCTCAACCAAGCTTTACGATGACGGCAGCGGCAGAACAAGAACTCTTGCAAATCTAAAAGAAGGCGAAAGTCTCGTTATAATCGGAAAAATCGTTAACGGCGCATTCCAGGCAACAACAATTATAGTTGTATCTGAATAATATTCCGCGTATCTGCGGGGCTTCTGCCCCGCAGGTCAGGATTTTAGATAAAATAACACAAGGAGGAAAGTACATTGAAGGATTATGGCACAAAAGCAATCAGAAACATTGCCCTTATCGCTCACGGCGATACCGGTAAAACAAATCTTGCGGAGGCTATGTTATATAACTGTAAGGTTATAGACCGCCTCGGAAAGGTAACAGACGGAAACACTACTCTTGATTTTGATCAGGAAGAAATCAAAAGAAAAATTTCAGTTAACCTTGCAGTAGGAAGCGGAGAGTGGAATGACTGTAAGATTAATATTATAGATGTTCCCGGATATTTTGACTTCGGCGGAGAAATGACGGCAGCAATGTCTGTTGCAGACGAAGCAATTATTCTTGTAAGCGGAAAAGCAGGCGTTCAGGTAGGAACCGAGAAAGCCTGGGAAGCTGCTGAAGGAAAAGCAAAGGTTTTCTTCATCAGCGATATTGACGAAGAAAACATTGATTTTATGGATATTGCAGGTAAGCTTCGTGATACTTTCGGTAAGTCTGTTGCTCCTGTTTATATTCCCATGAAGCAGGGAAATGAAATCATCGGATTCGTTGATGTTATTGCCAATAAGGGAAGAAAATACATAAGCGGAGGAACCGAAGAGGTTCCCGTTCCCGCTGAGCTTATGGAAGAAACCGCAATCGCAAGAGAAAAGCTTTTTGAAACAGTTGCGGAAACTGATGATGAGCTTATGGATAAATATTTCAGCGGTGAAGAATTCACTCAGGATGAAATTAAAAGAGGCGCAAAAGCAGGAATGATGGCAGGAACAATGGTTCCCGTAGTATTCGGCTCAGGTATGAAAAATGTTGGCGTTAAGGCTCTTCTCGACTTTATCTGCAAATATATGCCTTCTCCTGAGGATGTTGAGGTGCGCGCGGCTCATAAGCCCGGAACCGATGAAGCTTATGAGGTTAAATTCGATTCTGATGCACCTGTTTCGCTTTTCGCATTCAAAACTATGATAGATTCCTACGGAAAAACAACTTATTTCAAGATTATGTCCGGAACCTTAAAGCCCGATATGAACCTTTATAACCCCAGAGCTGAGGAAAGTGAAAGAATTTCCAAGCTCTATACTCCCGTAGGTAAGAAGCAGAATGAGGTTAAAGAGCTCTGTGCAGGAGATATCGGTGTTGTTACCAAGCTTGCTCTTACAAAAACAGGCGATACCTTAACTGCAGATAAAAATATTCAGTTTGAAGGCTTTTCCTTCCCGAAACCCGTTCTTTCTCTGGCAGTTATTGCCGCAGAAAAAGGTGCGGAAGAAAAAATCAGCTCCGGACTTTCCAAGCTCCGTGCTGAAGATCCTACCTTCACCTTCTATAACAATACCGAAACCAAGGAGCTTGTTATCTCCGGTATGGGTGAACAGCATATAGACGTTATCATAAGCAAGCTCAAAGCAAGATACGGTGCTGCTGTTACTCTTAAAGAGCCCAAGGTTGCATACAGAGAAGCAATCAGAAAGAAGGTTACCGCAGAAGGTAAGCATAAAAAGCAGTCGGGCGGTCACGGTCAGTACGGTCACGTTAAAATTGAATTTGAACCCGGAACTCAGGAAGGACTTGAATTCTGCGAAAACGTATTCGGCGGAAGCGTTCCCAAAAACTTCTTCCCTGCAGTTGAAAAAGGTCTTCAGGAATGTATTACCAGCGGTGTTGTTGCAGGATATCCCGTTGTTAACTTAAAGGCAACCTTAATCGACGGTTCATACCATCCTGTTGATTCTTCGGAAATGGCGTTCAAGATGGCAGCTCATCTTGCGTTCAAAACCGGACTTGAGCAGGCAAATCCCGTTCTTCTTGAGCCTATCGGAACCCTTAAGGTTATTGTTCCCGAAAGCTATATGGGAGATATCATGGGTGATGTTAATAAGAGAAGAGGAAGAATTCTCGGTATGAATCCCTTAGGAAGCAAGGGTCTCCAGGAAGTTGTTGCCGAGGTGCCTATGGCAGAAATGCATAAGTATGCAATTGACCTTCGTTCCATGACTCAGGCAAGAGGAACATTTGAATTTGAGTTCACAAGATATGAAGATGCTCCTGCAAACGTAGCCGAAAAGGTTATTGCAGAAAGCAAAAAAGATTAATTAAAAGAGGAATGCCGCCATCTGTAACGGATGGCGGCATCACCGCGTTATAAATATACTGTGCATCGGAAAACTGAATGATGGTTCAGCTTTCCGATGCATGGAATGAAAGAGGTAAAACATATGAAAAAGAAAATCAATATAGCTCTTATTGCTGTAAATATTTTACTTATACTTATGTATTTTTATGTTTCGCAGAAAATCTTTCTCGGAGCATATGTTACGTATTTTTTCTGGGGTATAAGTCTTTATGTTTTTACTTCATCGGGCATTATGCTTGCCAATAACAGTCAGAGCAAATTTATGCATTGGGCAAATACCGTTCTTACTCTGATATCTGTGGTCTGGTTTTTTCTTTATATGCCTCCGTACACTCCGGAAAAAGCAATTGAGCATCTTAAGGAAAGTAATGAGTTCGATGCGTCTTATACCTTCTGTATTGATGAAAATAACCCTATAGATGACGGTGCGGTGGGCGGAACCTTTGTGCGTTCGGCATATAATATTGTAGCAGAGGGCAGTGAAAGATTTAATGTTAAATTCAATCCTGCAAGCGGAAAATTCAATGTCTCAACCGATGCAGACAGTATAAGCAAAAGTATGATAACCATTCCCGGAGAGGGCTTCTATACCATAGATGAGGAATTTAAGGCACTTCTTGCCGAAAGCAACAATTCATATCACGGTTTGCTGGCACTTCTTAAAGATTATTCTCAAAAATGGCAATCAAAGCTTGACTATTGCTACAATACCTTGTATAATCTTCTGAGTGGGGATAGCCGGACGCTTCTTGAAGAAGATCAGAAAAAATGGAAAGAGGAATCAACGGAGCGGAGGATGAAGCTTATGAACCTTTACTCGAGTGAGTTCGGAGACGGATATAAGCTTGATATATTAAGAGCCGAAGCCTTATGCAGGGATATAAGAGAAAGAGCTCTTTATCTGAATGATATTTTAAGTAAATTTTCCGTGGATGATTCAATATGAAACCGATAAAAAAACCAAAACCAATAACCGATTATGAAAGAGCGGTAAAATACGGCATATGGTTGCTTTCACGTGCCGATTATACCGCCTTTATGATAAAGGAAAAGCTCAAAAGAAAGGAATGCCCCGAAAAGATAGCCGAAGAGGCAGTTGCATATTTATGCGAGTGCGGTTATATAGATGACTACGGCTACGGGCAGAGACTTGTTTCCGAGCTGTCTGAGATAAGAAAAAAAGGAAAAAGATATATAAGGTTTGAACTTAAGAAAAAAGGTATTTCCGATGAGCTTGCCGAAGAGCTTATGAGTGAATGTGAATCGGATATTTTCTCTGCAGCTGAAAATGCATTGAGAAAATACCGGAAATCCGTTTCTGAGCTTGAAATAAAGGAGCTTAATTCCTTCAGGGCAAAGCTTGTAAGACAGGGGTTTTCCCAATCGGAAATAAGCGACTGTATCAGGAGGATGAAAGAGCTTGTATAAAAACATATATGTTGTTTCTCTGGGATGCTCCAAAAATCATTGTGACCTTGAAAATATGATGGGGCTTCTTTCCGAAGAAGGATACAACATAACAATGAACGAGCAGGAGGCAGAGGTTGCCATAGTAAATACCTGCGGATTTATTGAGGATGCAAAAAATGAAGCAATTGAAAATATTCTCGAAACAGGCAAGCTGAAAGAAACGGGAAGCTTAAAGCTTCTTATTGTAACCGGTTGCCTTGTTCAGAGGTATAAAGACGATATTCTTTCTCTGTTTCCCGAGGTTGATGCGGCGGTTGGAGTTTTTGATTTTGACCGCATCTGCAGAATAATCAGGGAAGCGGAAGAAGGTGAGAGGAAGCTTTGGGCGGAAAGTAAGGAGCTTGAAGCATTTAATTCAATGCCAAGGCTTCAGGCAACGCCCTTCTATACGGCATATCTTAAAATTTCAGAGGGGTGCGATAATTGCTGTACCTACTGCGCTATTCCAAAAATAAGAGGAAGAATGAGGAGCAGAGATCCGGAATCTCTTGTTGAAGAGGCAAAAAGCCTTGCGGCAAACGGAGTTAAAGAGCTTATAATTACTGCGCAGGATACTTCGAGATACGGTGAGGATTTATTCGGAGAGCCGCGTCTTAAGGAGCTCCTTACGGAGCTTTGCAGGATAGAAGGAATCAGATGGATAAGACTTCATTATCTTTATCCCGAATGTGTAACCGATGAGCTTCTTTCATATATTGCATCTGAAAATAAGATTTTAAACTATTTTGATATTCCAATTCAGCATATAAACAACCGTGTGCTTAAGCTTATGAACCGCAGGTCGGACAGGCAGACTATTGTGGGAAGAATTGCAAAAATAAGAGAGCTTATGCCTGATGCCTGCATAAGAACTACGGTAATGACGGGATTTCCTACCGAAAGCGAGGAGGAATTCAATGAGCTTTATGAGTTCGTCAAAGAAACAGGCTTTGACCGGCTGGGCGCATTTGCATTTTCCTCGGAGGAGGGAACGGGTGCTTACCGTATGAGGGGTCAGGTTCCCGTTAAGGTAAGAAAGCAGAGAAGAGATAAAATACTAAAGCTTCAGAACGGGCTTATGCTTGAAAAATCCAAAAATGAAGTTGGAAGGGAATATGAGGTTCTGGTAGACGGTTATCACAATGATTACGGAGTCTTCTTCGGAAGAACTTATAAAGACAGCGTGGATGTTGACGGAATGATAATTTTTGAAACAGAAAAAAATACAGAGATAGGAGATATGGTCAGAGTAAAGGTAACCGGAAGCGAAGGCTACGATCTGACCGGTGAAGAAATATGAATACCCCAAATAAGCTTACAATTTTAAGAATACTTCTGGTGCCGGTTCTTCTGGCGGTAATCTATCTGATGAATGAAAGCATTGCTTCGTCGGTAATATGTGCGGCACTTTTCGGGCTTATATCCTTAACGGATATGATAGACGGAAAGCTTGCCAGAAAACATAATCAGATAACCGATTTCGGAAAGTTCCTTGATCCTCTTGCAGATAAGATA
>JAZQFU010000310.1:0-11903 GCA_045539675.1 Clostridia bacterium
TTTTCAAAGACCGCCTCACGCTTTTTGCGTGGGTTTTATTAGCATACCACACTTTTTCCTTTTTGTCAACACTTTTTTTCAAGTTTTTTAAAACTTTTTCAAAGCCTGACTTTTCGGTTCTGTGCGACAACTTTTACAGTATAGCACATCTTTCTTAACTTGTCAACACTTTTTTCATTTTTTTCAAAATGTTTTTCGCGCTGACTGTCTTTCGTGCGACAGCTTGACTATTCTACCACGTTGCTTTTAATTTGTCAACACTTTTTTTCAATTTTTTTCAAAAAGTTTTTCCTATACAAAATATTGCGACTTCCCACGGGGGAAAATCGCAATATTTTGTATATATACTTATTTAATTACAAGGTCAAGGGGCTTTAATCCGGGAGTCATTGAAGCAAAATCGCTCCAGAGCATTACTCTTATTCTGCTTCCTTCGGAGGGTGCATTAATCTGTTTTTCCTTAACGGTAACATCTCCTTCGGATGCGAAGCTTTCGCTTGTAACAGATTCAAGTATACCGCCCGGAGAATAGAATGCCCAGATAAGCTTTCCGTTTTCAAGAGTCAGCTCATCCTTATGAAGAGATGCCCTCAGAGTTCCTTTTTCCTTATCATATTCAAAGACGGATTTCCTTTCCTCAATTCTGTCGTAGGAAATCATATCTCTGTTATTATAAGGATTAAAATCGCCTTCGGACTCTATTACTATATTATATGTTATATAAGGATCCTGCTTCATTTCCATTCTGAAGGGAGCCTCTTCTCCGGGAAGAAGGCTTCCAAGCTCCACGGTTTCTACGGGTTCTCCGCCTTCTTCTCCCGTATAGATTTTAAGAAGAGTTTTTCCCGAGGGAACCGTTCCGCAGTTTCTTATATCAACAAAGAGTCTTTCGTTTGAAAGACCGTCGGTTAAGAAACCGCTGTCTGTTATTTCCATATCATATCTTCCCAGGGTTACCAGTCCTTCGTTGTTAAGGCTGTGGTAATCCCCGTCACAGACTGCCTCAAGAGTATATTCGTGAACAAACGAATTATCCACCCCTTCAATCAGAGCGGTTATTTCTGTCTGTGCACCGGGTATAATTTCGTCTGAAAATTCAACGGTTTTTATTGCCGTATCATTTTCGTATACAATAAGCCTTCCGCCCTTAACGGTTTTTTCGCCGTTGTTAAGAAGGGTTGCAGAAATCTTAACCTTTCCTTCAGAGGCAAAAAGCTCCTCATCTGCAGAGGTATCAAGAAGAATAATATCTTTTCCGAGGGATGCCTCAATGCTCATAAGATCGGTCTGTTCATCGTTTTTCTTCAAATATGTAAGAATATAGTTTTCGCCGTCTTTAAACACGCAGTCAAGGTCGGAAATCAGATCGTCGCTGCTTAAGAAACAGAGTCTTCCGCTCCATTCTCCCTCAGCATCGGTGGTATAGTAAATTCCGTCCGCCTCAAGCCAGAAAATATTGACCGTATTATCACCCACGGCAATAACGGGGTTTTCCGAACCTATAAAGCCGGTTTCAAGACTCTTTACCTCAACACCGTTATTCATTATGTGAAGAGTTCCCTCTTCATCAAAATATGAAAGAATTGTTTCTCCGTTTCTCACTCCGAAGGCATATCTTCCCACATTTTCCGCATAAAGCGCGGGAGAAGCTTCTTCCCCTTTCAGGGTATAAAAATCACAATCTGAATTCTTGTATGCAACAACGGGAATATCTCCGTCGTAAGAAACAGTAAGATTTGTTACGCTTCCGATATTTTCAACGGTAACAGGCTCGCTCCACTCTCCGTCATAGTTTGAACGGTGAAGAGAGGTTATTCCGCTCTCTCCGGAAATATCCGCTTCCGTATTGCTTAACCAGGCAACAACCGCTTTATCTCCGTTGGCTTTAACCTTTGCTCCGAAATCATAAATATTGTTATCCGTAAGAGTTACGGCTTCGTATCCGCTGCCGTTATTCACTCCCACCGAAATTTCGTTTGAAGAAAGTATTTCGGAAAGAGTATAGCCTTCGGTTAAAACCTTATCTGTATTCTCCCATGCGGCAAATTTTCCGTCGGAGGAAATATCCGAATCGGAGGTTCCGTCATCATAAAGGGCAAGAGGATAGCTCCAGCCACCGTTTTCATAAACCGAATAAACCGCAGTAAGTCCGTTCATTTCATCACGGAGAAGGTTGTCTTCTGTGAAAATAAGCACGGGCACTCCGTCAATTACGGTTATTTCCGCATCTGCACATCTTATTATATTGGAATAGAGAGTTTTTTCCTCACGTCCCGAAGAAACCTCTTCCCCGAAGAGAACAAGACCAAACTGACCTGCTTCCCCTGCCGCAAAGCCGCCGCCTCTCTGCTTGTATTCTCTTCCCACGGGCACTACGGAATCGACCTCCATGCTTAAAAGCTGCATGGAATCGGGCTTAAGGAAGTGATCCCATTCAATTCCGTTTTTATTCCACTTAAAGCTTCCAAGCTCAAGCTCACTCTTTATATCGACTATATATGCTTTTACGATAAGCTCTGCGGCAACCGAGCCTGAAATCGAGGGATCGAAATCCATCTTAGTTTCAAAATTATTATCAAGAGTTATTTTTGCGGGAAGCTCAACCTCAAGGGTTCCCTTGGGTCCGAATTCCGCCTGGAAATTATCGGTTACCTTACCGCCGACTCCGCCCTTTATGGTTGCACCGCCGGTAACCTTGATTTCTCCGGATGCTGCCGTAATATCATCATAAGGCCCTTCAAAGCCGATGGTTGCGGAGGCTCCTGCGGAAAGACCGAAGCTGAAGAAGCAGGGCACTCCCGAAATGAGCATATCTCTTCTATGCTCAAAAAGCTTAACCTTTTTATCCTTTTCCTTTTTCTTATCCTTATCGTCCTTCTGAGTGGAAGCAGTTCCCCCTGCCGATTGCGAAACAGAAGCAGTAATCTCACCTGACCACTGACCGCCCTCCGGATCGGTTACGGGAATGGAAAGAGCTCCGCCCAGAGCGACCTTAATTGAGCTTTTGCCCTTGAAGGCTCCCAGCGGAAACTTCTTTTCCTCCTCATCACCCATTTCGAATTTAACCTTCAGCACGCCGTTTTTATAAGATACATCCATAGCGCCGCTTGAAAGGTCGCCGAGAGAAAGCCCGATATCCAGATCATCCATAATATAAATTTTATCAAGACTTTCGGTAGGCGTGGGAGGAACCTCAATTTTTACGTTAAGAAGCTTTACAAGAAGGGGAATTTCCTTGGATGCCGAAACGCTGTTACCCTCATTATCGAGAGTTTCCGCAACGAGAATAATTGGCTCGTCAACCTCAAAGCTGTCTGCAAGCTTAACACTCGTTGAGCCTTCATTCAAGGAAACAGTATTTCCGCTTTCCTTTCCCTTTAAATAAATTCTTCTTGCAGAGGTATTTTCGGTGCATTTATGCCAGTCAACCTTAACCTCCATTGTATAACTTTTTTCATTTATCTGACCGTTCTTATCAAGGAAGGGAACGGCGGTTATTCCGGGATCGTTTAAAAGATCGCTGGTTTTTCCCGACTGGGTAAAGGTTGCCTTTTCAATATATATAGGCTCGGTTTTATATTCAAGGCTATAGAAAAGCCGCTGGGTAAAATAAGAGCTTGCCAGAAGCATAACCTTATCTTCCGCAGTTTTATAATTCTCTCCCGCACTTACAAAAACCTCTGCATATGACTCATCGGGAAGGTTTTTACGGTCAAATATAACAATTCCGTCTTTATCGGTATATCCGGCTACTCCGCCTATGATAACCTCTGCTCCTTCAAGATTATATGCATGCCATTCATCGCCCTTTTTATATCCGCGAACGTGAACCTCAATGGCATTATCCATAACCTTTATATTATGGAATGCGGAAAGTCCGTTTACGGTGGTTGCGGAAATAACTGTTTCACCGCCGCTTACTCCCGTAACCGTTCCGTCTGAAGAAACCGTTGCAACCGTCGGGTCATCAGATGCCCATAAAACAGAGGTATCAACTCCGCTTTCGGGAAGAACCTTCGCCTCAAGCTTCACGGTTCTGCCCTTCATAACCACCGAAGCACCCGAAAGAGAAATTTCGGAGGGTTGCTCAACGGAGGTGGAATCCGCAAAGCCGTCACCGACTATTGCGCCTTTATTAACATATTCAAAAAGCTCACCGTCCGATTTATAATAGCTGTAACAGTTATAGCTTATCGAACCGCTGTTTTTGGTATCCTTATCTATAAGCAGATAGGAAAATTCATAATTCTTATCGCCTATGGTCTCATAATATGATGATGCATAAGCACAAATTCCGCCGACAGTTGCAGTATGATTTGAATTACAGCTTAAGCTTCCGTAATTCTTTACGTTATTCATATAAAGGTATCTGCCCCTGGGAACATAGGTAACAATACCTGCACAGAACAAGTTTGGCTCCGCTGATTTTTCTTTGGAGGAATAAACATATACGCTGCCGCTGTTATAGCTATCGGTAATTGAAGCATTAACGGAGGATTCAATGGCAATTCCTCCCGCTCTTAAGCCTGATTTGGTTCCTGAAACGGAAATATTTCCTGCATTATAGCAATTAATAATTTTAGAAAAATCTCCGGTTGCAAGACCGGTTCCTCTTTCGTCTGCATATATACTTCCCGTATTGAAGGTATTTATAATTTCAACGGCACTATGGGTAATACCCGAGGAAACAAGAGTTCCGTCCACATAGCCCTCGTTATAGCAGTTAAGAATTGTATTTGCAGTATAGCAAAGTCCGCCGGCTCTTTGATTTGCGTTTACAGGTCCACGGTTTGCGGAATTTGAAAGAGAGGATGCATTATACACCAGCCCGTAAGCTGATTCGTTTCCGCTTACGGCTCCGGTATTATAACAGCTTGTAACCTCACCGTTTCCGAAAAGAATACCTGCCGCGCTTTTTTCACCGGTTATTTTACCTGTATTGCTGCAGGCGGTAACGGTTCCATCCTTTGCGGTAATACCTCCGCTTGTGAATCCGCTTATATCTCCCGTGTTTCCGCAGTTATATATAAGCGCCGCAACACCGATACCCGAAGAAACGCCCTTTTCCGAGCCGTTGAATATGAGATTTCCGTTATTTCTGCAGTTTCTTATTTCCTCTGCATTTCCTATTCCCGAAATATCCGTTCCGATTATTTTTCCGCCGTTACGGCATTCGGAAATAAGCTTTGCATGACCTATTCCTCTTATTCTGCCATACTGAACTCCGGAAACATCACCGTCGTTTATGCAACGGAATATGGAACCCGTGGCATAGCCGATTCCCATTGCTCCGTCATCCTCATAATCGTATACGTTACTGGTTTCGCTGGAAATCACACCTTCATTAACACAATATGAAATATTATCGGCACTTCCTATTCCTGCATAGCTTCCCACTCCGGATAAAATACTTCCCGAATTTTTGCAGTTTGTTATAAGCTTTGCCTTACCGATTCCGAAGGCTTCGTCTGTTGCACCGGTCATATTACCGCCGTTAAAGCAGTTTTTAATATTTTCCGCAGAGGAAGTAATTCCGTAGCCGTTGCTTCCCAATACAAAGCTTCCGGTATTGCAGCAATAAGTAACGTCTCCCGTAACCTCCCCGGAAATTCCGGCTACGCTTCCCGCCGCAAGCTCGCTGCTTCCCTCATTATAGCAATAGGAAACAGAATCTGCCTTGCGGGATATTCCGTAAACAGTGCCGTTATTGTTTTCAAAATTCCCCTTGTTTCCGCAGTTATAAATTATGCCTGCAGAACCTATTCCCTCGCACATTGTTCCGGAGGTTACGCCCTTGTTTACACAGTTTATTATTTCGTCGGCAACACCGATTCCGCATACAAAATATCTGGCAACTACCTTACCGTTGTTTATACAGTTTTCGATTTTTTCGGGACGGATATCATCCTCGTCGCACTCGGCAACAATTCCTCCTGCATAATAAGCCTCGCTTATGATATCACCGTTATTTATGCACATGGTAACGGCATCACCGTCTTTGGAGCCTGCCGAAATTCCTCCTACTGCAAGCTCATTGAAGGATGAAGGAGTCATGGTTACATCCATATCACCGTTATTTATGCAGTAGCTTATCTCTGCACAGGAGTAGCCGGAAATTCCTCCGCAATAGGGCTGCTTTGCAATATAGCCTGCCGCCTTGACAACAGTTATATTTCCGTTATTCACACAGTTTTTAACATAGCCTTCGCCCGAAGCAAGATAATCGCTTCCCACAATACCGCCGGTTTTGGGACGGATATCATCTATGAAGAATTCACGGTTTTCAATTATTTCACCGCTTAAAAGTCTTCCGTTATTTATGCAGTTTTCAGCACGGATATCCGAAACCGCCGCAATACCTCCGCAATCCTTGAAGCCGCCTACTGCACCGTAGTTTGCGCAGTATTCCACCGTAAGCTTTCCGGTTCCGATGATTCCGCCTGCCGCATATCCGCAGATTATTCCCGAATTCCACGAATCGCTGATAACGGCTTCTTCCACCGAGCCTGCAATACCGCCGCTTTCCCAGGTACTGTCTGTGCTTGTTTTGGAATGGTCATATTCAACCATTCCCGTTTCCTCGTTATAGTTTATATTTCCCGTATTATACGAGAAGGTCACCTCTAAGCTATCAGCTCTTCCGACCAGACCGCCAACGTTTCCGTAGCTTTCCGTATTGATTTTTCCCGTACTTAAGGAGTTATCAATTACCGCCTTTTCACACATACCCACAAGACCGCCAACGCCGTCTATTGAGGCACTCCAGTAAGGATCAGGATAGTCTCCCGAATTTCGGCAGTCATATATTCTTACGGTTGAGCCGGAGGATCTTCCGATCAATCCTCCTGCAACATCACCCTTAAAATCACCTTCATTTATGCAGCGAACAAAGCTTCCTCCGCCGTTACCCACAAGGCCGCCGGCAGATGCACCCGAAATGCTTCCAAGATTCACGCAATCGGTTACCGCCGTTCTTCCGCTTCCCAGAAGACCGCCTGCATAGACCTCATATGAACGTGAATTATTTGTTATTTCACCGTAGTAATAACAATTGGTTAAAGTTCCGTCGGATTCTCCCAGAAGTCCGCCCGCATATACTCTCGAGGCATTTTCACTTACAATTCTTATGGGAACGTTACTGTAGCAGTTATTTAAGATTGCATTTCCGCAGGCAACAAAGCCTCCGGCATAAAAATAATAGCCGTATCCGGGAGCAATGGAAATTGCATCGTCCTCTCCTGCTTCAAGTCCGAGATTTACAATTTTTATGCTGTATAAGGTTTTTCCGAAAAGACCTGCATACTCCTCCTCATATTCTATGGGAATATTTAGACCTGTAATTTTATGCCCCTGACCGTCAAGCTGAACACTTCCCGTAGGATTTATGGGAAGCCAGTTACCGCCGTTATATGAGGATAAATCTATATCATTTCCCAAAACATATCTTCCGGAGCTTATAAGGGCAAGCTCCTCAGCTGTGGTTATTTTCTTTGCATTGGAAAGAGGCTCACCGATTTCCCCGATAAAGCTTCCTGCAGTTACCTTCGGAAGCTCCTTTGAAGGACTTTTCATAAAGCCCACGGTCTGAGCAGGAATTTCCCTTTCAAGGGGAAGAAGAAATCCGTTTTCCTCCGCTACGGGCATATCCGAACCGGGATTTAAAATAAAATCACTTTCTGCATCTTTTAAAAGCTTAACATCAAGCTCATTGATAAAGCCGTCTGCTCCCTTTTCGGGAAGAGGCTCATCAAGAGAGACGATAAAGCCCTCTGAATCCCTTACGGGATAGCTTATATCCACGGGATTCACAAAGCCCGTCTGCGCCGCTTGGGCAAAGCTTACGGGCACGGAAGACCATACAACGGCAACCGCAATAAGAGAAGAAATTATTTTATTAAAAAGCTTTTTCATTCCGACACCTCCGCTTCTTCGGGAACCGCAACAACCTGACAGCTTACCGGCTTACAAAGAGGCTTCATTTCTGAAAGACTGCTCCATATAAAGCATTTTACCGTCTTGGGATTTTTTGCCTCCGCGCTTCCCGTAAGCATTCCGTTTTCATACCTAAGCTCGGCAAAGCCTTCCATAGCTCCGTCTTCACCGATTATTGCCGCATAGCCCTTATAGTCTTCAAGATTTATACCGTCAGCCGCAATGGTAACTCCACCGCCCTCATAAACGGCAAATACCTCGTAAAGAGTGGGCGGAAGCTTCATAACCTCATAGGGAATTCCCAAGTCTTTGACAACGCTTAAGGCGTAGCTTCCTTCATATACATAAATCACCAGATTATCACATTCAGCAAAAGCTTCACTTCCTATGACCGCAACCGATGCGGGAATAACAAGCTTTGAAAGATTGTCGTTCCACTGGAATGCACCTTCACCTATAACCGTACACCCCTCGGGAATAATAATTTCCGCAAAGTTGGACATATCAAAGGAATATGCACCGATTCCTTTAAGAGTTGAAGGAAGGGTTATTTGGGGTACCATGAGAAAATGGAAAGCACCTTCTCCTATATACGTGATACCCTCGCAGACCTTAACACTCTTTATATCACCTCTGTAGTTATACCAGGGAGCGCTTCCCTCCCAACCAACATCGGGATATTCGTTCATTCTTCCTCTGCCCTTTATTTCAAGGATTCCCGTATATATATCAAAGCTCCAGGTTGCATTTTCACCGCAGCTTCCCGAATCATTTACGGGGTAGAAGGTGCAGCTTCCTTCTTCAAGGGCATGAGCTTCAACCGCTCCGCCGGGATATCCGTAAACACGGATGTTTTCGAAAGCCCCTACTCCCACGATTTTTACGTTGGGGCCGGTAACTACTCCGTACCAGCAATTTATGAATGCACCCATTCCTATATTAGTGATCGAATGGGGCAGATATACCATTTTCATCATTCCACAGCCTGAAAAGGCAAAAGCACCGATTTTTACAAGCCCTTCGGGGAGGCTTACATTTTCAAGAGAATACATTTCCGCAAAGGCATTTGTACCGATGCTTAAAACTCCCTCGCAAACCGTAAGGCTTTTAACCTCATATTCGCTCCAGGGTGCGGCTTCCGAGGTAAAGCTTGCCATTGTGCCTTCTCCGGATATGGTGAGTTCACCTAAATTATTAAGCTCCCAGGCGAGATTTCCGCCGTCGGTTCCCGATGCAATAACCTTAACAGGTATCGTTCCCAGGCTCACGAAGGAAATCCCCTCTTCCGTTGCATATTTTTCTGCAGCGGAGCCGGTATAGCCTTTAATAACAAAATCGTAGCAATTATAGAAGCTGTAATCCATTTCGGTTACCGAGGCAGGAATTGTTACCTCTTCAAGGCTTTCACAGTTTTCAAAAGCAAAGGAGCTTATAAAATTAAGTCCGTCGGGAAGAACAATATCTGTAAGCCCCACGCAATTCATAAATGCCTCAGAGCCGATGCTTTCAAGGGTTGAGGGGAATTCAACCGAGGTAAGATTTTCGCAGTTCATAAAGTTCCCTGCCCCAACCGTTGTTACTCCTTCTCCGATAACAAGCTTTTCAATATAGCTGCGGTATTTATCCCACATTGTTTCCCCATAGGTTCCCACATACATTTCTCCGCTTCCCGTAACCGTCATTACTCCGTCGGTGGAAAGCACCCAGCTTATATTTTCACTTTCTCCCGAAACAGGCTCCTTTAATGCAAGTCTTCCGAGAGAATTGAATTCTATTCCGTAGCTTTCTGCAAATTCCTGAGCATAGGTTCCTTCATATCCGGTGATTTTATAATTTGTTCCGCATCCGATAAAGGCAGAGGAAACAATAGATTCCACCGAAGATGGAACGTAAACCTCCTTAAGAGCCGAGCATCCGTAAATTGAATATCTCGCAAGTCTTACAAGAGTTTCGGGAAGCTCTATCTTCTTAAGAGCGGTACAATTCTGGAAGAAATACCCTTCAAGCACCTCAACAGGCGGCATAACAACCTTTTCAAGTGCCTTGCAATAATAGAAAAGATTACCCATGGAGGTTACACTCATATCCTGAGAAAATTCCGCCTCTTTAAGATTATCAAGCTCCGAAAAGGCATTGGTTGCAAAGCCCGTTATTCCGCTTTCAACCTTTATTTTCCTTACTGCTTTTTTAAACTGAGACCAGGGCATATCGGAAGCATAGCCGTTTCCCGATACAGTAAGAAGTCCGTCCGCGGAAAGGGTATAGACCGTATCGTTTCCGCAGGAGCCTTGAGAAACAGTAATATCGGGCAATGCTCCCCTGCTTACACAGATATAGCCGCATTCCTTTGCCCATTCTTCTGCCACCGAGCCATCATAAACGTGAATAAGCGTGGTTGACGGGAAAAGAACATCATCAATTTTAATAAGTGAAGCGGGAAGCACCGCTTCTTCAAGATTTGTAAGCTCATAAACGAGTCCGTAATTAATAAAGTTTATTCCTTCTCCGATAACAATCTTCTTTATATATGTATAGCGTGAACTGCTCCAGAGAGGCTGATAATCTTCAATGATTCCCTTACCCTCCAGAGTGAGCACTCCCGTGCTGTCTATTTTCCAGGTGCCTTCGCTGTATTCAAAGCTGCCCTCTTCAATAATCACCGCCGGAGCTTCTCCCTTACTTACGAAGTTATAGCCGTTTGTCTGGGCAAAGCTTTCTGCAACCGTTCCTTCATATCCATTTACGGTTACTTCCCCGTCCGGAGTTCCGAATACGGAATTCTTAATTTCGGTAACATATTCCGAAAGAGTGATTTCAGAAAGTCTGGCATACTTATAAAAGGCATACTGGCCCAGGGAGGTTATATTTTTTCCTACCTCAACAGAGCAGATTGTGCTGTTATTTCTCCATGGATACTGAATATATCCTTCAAGGACCGTCGGAGCTTCCGCCCATACCTTAAGCTTACACTTATTTGAAATGCTGTAGTATATATTTTCGTCATAAGCCTCGGTAATAACCGTCTTTTCCTCAATGGGAGATGACACATAGTTCAGATTTCTAAGCTGAGCAACATATTCCGCCGCAGATCCCTCATAAACATACAAAGTCATGGTTGACGGGCATCCGGAGAAGGGATGCTGCGAGGTGCCGTTAATATTTATAACAGTAGAGGGAATATGCGCCTCCGTAAGAGCAAAGCAGCTTGAAAAGGCATTGTTGCCTATGGTAATCACGCCCTCGGGAATATCAAGAGAAGTAAGGCTTTTACAGTTGTTAAAGCCTAAAGTTCTGATTTCCCTTAAGCTTGAAGGAAAAGATACCTTCTCGGCAGGGCTTTTATAAAACATATTCTGCGCTACGGCGGTTACGCCCTCTTTTATAACAATTTCGGAATATCCTTCATTATACCAGGGATATTCATCATAGTTTCCTCTGGCGGGATCTCCTTCGCCGGAAATAATAAGCCTTCCGGCAGTATCAATTGCCCAGCTTATATTTTCTCCCCATTCTCCGCTTGAAAGAATCATATCGGGAGCAAGACCGAGGCTTTCGAAGGTATTTCCGTTTTCGGTGGCATATTTTTCCGCCGCCGTTCCATCATAGCCTGCAATAACAACAGTTGAATCAAAAGCCCTTACATCTATTGTTGTTACGGTTACGGGAATATTTATTTTTCCTATGGGGCAGCTTGAAAAAGAACTTCTCCCAAGGGTTTTTACTCCTTCAGGAATAATAACCGAGGAAAGTGAATTGCAGGCACTGAAGCAGTTTGCGGGCACGACCTCAAGGGTTTCGGGAAGCTTTACCTCCCGAAGCTCAAAACAGTTCGTAAATGCAGATATTCCAAGTTCCTTAAGATTGGCTGAAAACTTAACTGCCTTTATTTCTTTGCATCCGTAAAATGCTTCTCCGCCTACCGAAGTAACCGAATCGGGAAGCACAATGCTCTGCATACGAACACACTCTCT
>JAZQFU010000311.1:0-12846 GCA_045539675.1 Clostridia bacterium
AATTTTTCTTTTGTCACTCAACCCATAGAAAATGTAGAGAAAGTGGTTGTTGTAATAGAACCTTATCAAGGTGGTGAAAAAAGGGAAATTAATATTATTAACAAGCTAGAAATAGAACGTATATATGGAATGTTGAAAGAAACAACAATGATTCATATAAATAGATATCCCGAGCATTTATCATCTTTACAGTTTGACCCAGAGTTCGATATAAGAATAGAATATAAAAATGGAAAAACAGATAGATATAGTGCGATATCGTCAGATGCTATTTTCAGAAGGTTGAATACTGCGACTAGTCACGGAGATGTCGGATATATTAGAGGGTCAAATGAAGAATTATGGAGGACAATGGAGACGTACATTTTTAAGTGACCAAGCCATTGTCTCTGTCTCCATTGTCTCTAAAAGTTGACAAAATAATGGCAATGGATAATGTACCTGAAAAAGCTTGTTTGGAAGAATCCATGAAAGTTACGGGAGGGCTTTATGCCCTCTTTTTTTCATTGATATAAGGGGATAAAACGAAAATCCGTCCAAAAATGCAAACATTATGTCCGAAATGATAAATAATTTTTTCGAAAAGGGTTTTATAATTATAGCATAATAAAAAATGGAGGAAAAATCAATGGAATTTAATTTTAAAGAAATAAGCAAAAAGTTTAAAATTGAAGGGGAAATGATTTCCTGTGAGCCTTATGGCGAAGGGCACATTAATCTTACCTTCCTTCTTATTACCGATAAGGCAAAATATATTCTTCAGAGAATCAATAACAACGTTTTCAAAAAGCCTGAAGAGGTTATGAGCAACATTATGCTTGTTACTGAATATCTGGGAAAAATAATCGTTGAAAACGGCGGAGACATTATGAGAGAAACTCTCACCGTTATCCCCACCAACGAGGGAAGCTCCTTCTATCTTGATGATGAAGGAAACTACTTCAGAATGTATGTTTTCATTGATGATGCAAAAACCTATCAGATAGTTGAAAATCCCAGGGATTTCTATAACTCTGCAAAGGCATTCGGAAAGTTCCAGAGACTTCTTGCGGATTTCCCCGCAGACAAGCTTTTTGAAACCATTCCCGATTTCCACAATACTCCCGACAGATATAAGAAGTTTATGAAGGCTGTTGAGGAAAATAAGGCAGGAAGACTTGCTGAGGTTGAGGAAGAGGTTAAGTTTGCAATGGACAGACTCTGTGATGCAGGAATAATCACAGAAGCTCTTGCAGAAAAGAGAATCCCCTTAAGAGTAACCCATAACGATACCAAGCTTAATAACGTTATGATAGACGATGCAACCGGAGAGGGAATCTGCGTTATCGATCTTGATACGGTAATGCCCGGCTCAATGCTTTACGATTTCGGCGATTCAATCCGTTTCGGCACCAATCCTGCAGAGGAGGATGAAGCCGATCTTTCAAAGGTAAATATGGATATCAATCTTTTTGAGGAATATACCAGAGGCTTCCTTGAGGAGCTGGGAGAAAGCATCACTCCCGAAGAAAAAGCACTTCTTCCCATGGCAGGAAAGCTTATGACTCTCGAATGCGGAGTAAGATTCTTAACCGACTATCTTGAAGGAGACACATATTTCAGAATTCATTACGAAAAGCAGAATCTTAACCGTACCAGAACCCAGTTCAAGCTGGTTAAGGATATGGAAGATAATTTTGATACCCTTATGGCAATCGTTAACAAATATTAATCGGAGGGATTTTCTTGCAGAAAATGCTCAGTTATCTCCGCAGAGCGGTGGATGATTACAGTATGATAAATGAAAATGACCGTATAGCCGTCGGTGTTTCCGGCGGTAAAGACAGTATGGTTCTGCTTGCGGCAATGAACGGGTTAAAAAGGTTTTATCCCAAGCCCTTTGAGCTTTGTGCAGTAACCGTTGATGTGGGTTTTGAAGGCTTTGATACCTCGGGGGTTGCGGAATTCTGCAAGGAAAACAATATTGAATATATAGTTGAGAAAACCGATATCAAGGAGATTATTTTCGATTTAAGGAAGGAAAAAAATCCCTGTTCCTTATGCTCAAAAATGAGAAAGGGAGCATTAAATGATGCGGCGAAGGCGGCAGGCTGCAATAAGGTCGCTTTGGGGCATCATAAAAACGATGTTATTGAAACCTTCTTTCTCTGTCTTCTTTATGAAAGCAGAATCGGATGCTTTTCTCCCGTAACCTACCTTGACCGAACCGATATATGGCAGATAAGACCGCTTATTTATGCACCGGAATATGAAATCCGCTCCCTTGCAGGAAAGCTTTCTCTTCCGGTAATTAAAAATCCCTGCCCTCAGGACGGAATAACCAAGCGTCAGGAAATGAAGGATTTCAGCGACTATCTCAATAAGAATTTTGCGTCTGCCTCGGAAAAGGTTTTCGGCGCGCTAAAAAGATCGGGAATTGACGGATGGTAATATTGACAATTCTGCCATTTTATGATAATATTAAGTGAAATTTTAAGGCAGGCGAAAAATATGAAAAAATCAGTATCAACAACAGAGCTTGTTCAGCTTTCACTCCTTGCGGCGGTAATGGTGGTGCTTGCGCTTACTCCCCTTGGTTTTGTTCCCTTGTCTCCGGCTTTAAGACCTACCACGGTTCATATTCCGGTTATTATAGGTGCAATTGTGCTGGGGCCTAAGGCAGGTGCGCTTTTAGGGGGTATTTTCGGTCTTATAAGTCTTATAACCAATACCTTCCAGCCCACGGCGGCATCCTTCTGCTTTTCTCCCTTTTATTCCCTGGGGGAATACAGCGGAGGCTTTGCAAGCCTTATAGTTTGCTTTGTTCCGAGAATTTTAATCGGTGTTTGTGCGGGCTATGTATTCAAGGGCATGAGTAAGCTTATTAATAATAAACCTGTTTCGGTAAGCGTTGCGGCGGTTTGCGGCTCTCTGACCAATACCGTGCTTGTTATGAGCGGAATTTATATTTTCTTTGCGGAGGGCTATGCCGAAATAAAAGGGCAGACTGTTGCCACCCTGTTTAAGTTTCTTATGGGAGTTGTGGGAACCAACGGAGTTCCCGAAGCAATTGTTGCGGCAATAATCACTCTTGCAATTGCAACACCTCTTTTGAAAAAATATAAAAAATAAAAGCCTTGAACAGCGCATCAATACCCGGATGCCATATCGGATCCGGGGATTAATGCACTACGGCGGAAAGGAATAAATAATGAATGTTTTAGTAACGGGCGGAGCCGGTTATATCGGTTCTCATACCATCGTTCAGCTTCTTGAAAGCGGATACGGCGTTGTGGTTGTGGATAACCTCTGCAACAGCTGTGAGGAATCCCTTAACCGTGTTAAGAAAATCACCGGCAAGGATTTTAAATTCTATAAGGAAGATTTGCTTGACAGAGATGCGGTTAACCGTATTTTTGATGAAAACAAAATTGATGCGGTTATTCACTTTGCAGGCTTAAAGGCGGTTGGCGAAAGCGTTTCAATCCCCTTAAAGTATTATCAGAATAACCTTATTTCCACTCTTTATCTTTGCGAAATTATGGCGGCTCACGGTTGTAAGAAGCTTGTTTTCAGCTCCTCGGCAACAGTTTACGGTAACCCCCATAAGCTTCCCATCACCGAGGATTTCCCCTTAAGCACGACCAATCCCTACGGTGCAACCAAGCTTATGCAGGAGGATATTTTAAGAGACCTTTATGTTTCGGATAACGAATGGGATATTGCGATTTTAAGATATTTCAATCCTGTTGGCGCTCATATAAGCGGACTTATCGGTGAAGATCCCAACGGAATCCCAAATAATCTCGTTCCCTATATTGCAAGAGTAAGCGTTGGTAAGCTTCCTCAGGTTAACGTATTCGGCGATGATTACGATACTCCCGACGGAACCGGAGTGCGTGACTATATTCACGTTGTTGACCTTGCAACAGGTCACCTTAAGGCTCTTGAAAAAATCAGGGATAAGGTTGGAGTAAAGGTATATAACTTAGGAACCGGAAACGGCTTCAGCGTTCTTGAAATGATTAAGGCATACGGGGAAGCGGCAGGTAAGGAAATTCCTTATAAAATTACTCCCAGAAGACCCGGAGATATAGCAGCTTGCTATGCAGATACTTCTCTGGCAGAAAAAGAACTTGGATTCAAGGCGGTAAAAACCTTAAAAGATATGTGTGAAGACAGCTACAGATGGCAGGAGGGTAACCCTAATGGATACAAATAAGAAAATTTTATGTGTTATGGCGGCAGGAATGGGAAGCCGTTTCGGCGGACTTAAGCAGATTGAGCCCGTAGGTCCCAACGGAGAAATCATTATTGATTACTCTGTATATGATGCAAAGAAAGCAGGCTTCAATAAAGCGGTTTTCATTATCAAAAAGGCTATTGAAAAGGATTTCAGAGAAGCGGTTGGTAAGAGAATCGAAAAAATCATTGATGTTGATTATGCATTCCAGGAAATTGAAAAGATTCCCGAAAAGTATGTTCCTTCAATTTCGGATGAAAGAACCAAGCCCTGGGGAACTGCTCACGCAATTCTCTGCGCTGAAAAGCAGATTGATGCTCCCTTCGTTACAATCAATGCAGACGATTACTACGGCAAGGATGCTTATGCAGTAACCTCCGCAAAGCTTTCAAAGCAGGATGAGGAATACGGTCTTGCAGGCTTCGTTCTTAAAAATACTTTAAGCGAAAACGGAACCGTTGCAAGAGGCGTTTGCGTTGTAAATAAGGAAGGCTACCTTGAAAAGATTGATGAAATCACTAAAATCAATCCCGATATGAGCTATGATGCGGAAGACGGAAAGCATATCGTATTCCCTGAAGATACAGTAGTTTCCATGAATATGTGGGCACTTCGTCCTTCAATCTTCTCTCACCTTGAAGAAGGACTCCATACCTTCCTCGAAGGAAACGTAACCAATCCCAAGGCTGAATACTTCCTCCCCATAAGAATCGGCGAACTGGTCGGAGAAGGAAAAGCAAAGGTTGAGGTTCTTCCCTGTAAGGACAGATGGTACGGTGTTACATATAAAGCAGATATGCCCGAAATTCAGGAAGCTATGATAAAGTATCACGGATTGGGTATGTATGACGGAATCTGATTTCCGCAAGTAAAGGGGACGGAAAAGGTGCTGTAAAAAAATCTTACGTTTTTTACAGCACTTTTTTGTAGAATTATTGAATAATATATATAGTATATGGTAAAGAATAAAATCTAAGGAGCAGAAAAATGAATTTTAAAGAAGAGTATAAAAAATGGCTTGAATACGAAAAGCTTGACCGGGAGCTAAAAGAAGAAATGGAAGCAATGGATGAAAGGGCAATGGAAGAAGCCTTTTCCTGCTATCTTAATTTCGGAACCGCAGGTCTTCGCGGAATCCTGGGAGCAGGCACAAACCGTATGAATAAGCTTGTGGTCGGTCTTGCAACTCAGGGACTTTCAGAAGTTATAAAGGAAGCCGGCGGTGAAGAAAAAGGCGTTGTTATTGCCTATGATTCAAGAAAATATTCGGATGCCTTTGCTAAGGAAGCGGCTTCGGTGCTTGCAGGAAACGGAATAAAGGTTCTTCTTTTTGATGCCTTAAGACCTGTTCCCGAGCTTTCCTTCGCGGTAAGATATCATAAGGCAATTGCGGGAATAGTTATTACTGCAAGTCATAATCCTGCTTGCTATAACGGATATAAGGTTTACTGGTCAGACGGTTGTCAGATGCCTCCTCTGGAAGCGGAAAAGGTGCATAAGGAAATGCTTTCCACCGATATTTTCACCGGAGTTAAAAGAGCTGAGGAAAGCAATCTCATAACCTTAATCGGAAAGGAAACCGATGAAGCATATTATGAAGAGGTGCTTAAGCTTTCTTTTTGTAAATCCGTTGCGGCAGAGGAAATGAAAAAGCTCAAAATAGTCTATACCCCTCTCCACGGCTCGGGAAATGTTCCCGTACGTGAGGTGCTTAAAAGAGCAGGCTTTGAAAATGTTACCGTGGTTAAGGAGCAGGAGCTTCCCGATCCGGCATTTTCTACCGTAAAATCACCCAATCCCGAAGATAAAGAGGGCTTTGCCCTTGCCTTCGGATACGCAGATAAGGTGGGAGCTGATATCGTTATCGGAACCGATCCCGACTGCGACAGAGTGGGTACCTGCTTAAGCGACGGAAAAGGCGGATACCTTTGCCTTACGGGTAATCAGATTGGCGTGCTTCTTACCGATTATATAATTGAAGCCCTTAAGGATAAGGGCGAGCTTCCCGGAAACGGTGCGGTAATCCGCTCCATCGTTTCAACCCGTATGGTTGAGCCTGTTTGCGAAGCAAGCGGAGTAAAGCTCGTTGACGTGCTTACCGGCTTTAAATATATCGGAGGAAAAATAGATGAATTCGAAGCAAGCGGAAAATACAGCTTCCTCTTCGGTTTTGAGGAAAGCTGCGGTTATCTTTCAGGAAAGCATGCAAGAGATAAGGACGGAGTGAATGCCTCTCTCTTAATCTGCGAGATGACTGCTTTCTATAAGGCTAAAGGAACAACCGTTTACGACCGTCTTATGAAGCTTTACGAAACCTATGGCTTCTATAACGAAAATGTTGTTTCCATAACCTTCAGCGGACTTGAGGGTATGGCAAAAATCAAGGCTATAATGGAAAATGTGAGAGCAAATCCCATAACAGAAATGGCAGGAATTAAGGTTAACTCTGTTACCGATTATAAAACCGATAATACGGGGCTTCCTTCCGCCGACGTTATAAGACTTGATTTTGCCGATAATTCAACTCTCTTTATAAGACCTTCGGGAACCGAACCCAAAATAAAGGGATATATTATGACCGTTGCAGATAATGAAACGGCTTCAAAGGAAAAGGGCGCGGCTCTTGAGAAGGCATTAAGAGAAATTATGGAATAAAAGGAATGGTATGAATTTTTAAGGTGACGGATACACTGAGAAGAGAAACCGGTTATGTTTTTATATGGGTTGCCCTTTTAAGCATTATTACCCAGGCGGTTTTTCTTATTTTCGGAGCATGGGATTTAAGGGTGCTTTCGGGGAATATTCTCGGCGGTTCGGTTGCCGTTATAAATTTCTTCCTTATGGGAATGGGAATCAGAAAAGCCGTAGCTTATGAGGGCAAAAAAAGAGAGAGAATAATATTTCTTTCTCTTGCAGGCAGAAGCCTGATGCTTTTTGTTACGGCGTTCGCAGGAGCAGTCAGCGGAATTTTTAATCTTCCGTCTGTGCTTATTCCGTTGTTTTTTCCACGTATCGGAATTTTTTTCCGAGAGTTTTCCGGAGGAGGAGAAAAAGCTGAAAAATAAAGGTTTTTTATTTAAGCTTACAGATGCATTGATTATTATGCTTATAATTTTACCCCTTTTGCTTATAATGGCTTTAAAGCTTTTTACGGGGCATAACGGGGAAGGTATTAACATTTCGGGAGCGGGAATTTTCTTTGAAATTCCGCTCCCGATTCAGAATCTGCCCATAACCGAGGCGCAGGTTAATTCTCTGGCGGTTATGCTTTCGGTTACGGGGCTTTGTCTTTATTTTACTCACGGACTTTCTGTCTGGAAGCCGTCAAAGAGGCAGTTAATTGCCGAATATATTGTTGAATTTTCGGAAAAGCTTGTAAATAGCAATATGAACGAATATTTTAAGGGCTTCGCGCCTTTCATTTGTGCTGTGCTTGTTCTTTCCGGATTTTCCAGTCTCTTAAGTCTTGCGGGACTTTTTCCGCCCACCTCGGATATTAATATCTGTATGGGCTGGGCAATTCTTGTTTTTATTCTCATAACCTTTTATAAATTAAAATGCGGGCTTTACGTATATTTAAAAAGCTTCGGAAAGCCGGTTTTGTTTCTTGCGCCTCTTAATGTTATTTCAGAAGTTGCAACTCCAATATCTATGGCGTTTCGTCATTACGGAAACATTCTTTCGGGAACCGTTGTTTCGGTGCTTGTTGCCTCGGGGCTTAAGAGCCTTTCGGGGATATTGCTCGGCAGACTGCCCGGAATATTCGGGGAATTTCCTCTTCTGCAGATAGGTATTCCCGCCCTTCTTTCAATTTATTTCGACATATTCAGCGGAATTCTTCAGGCATATATTTTCGCAATTCTGACAATGCTATATGTATCGGGAGGATTTCCCTATGAAGAGTATTTAAGAAGAAAGAGGTATGAAAATGCTTGAAATAGCGGTTGGAATTATTCTTGGCTGTTGTGCCCTTGGGGCAGGAGCAGCAATGATTGCAGGAATCGGGCCGGGTATCGGCGAAGGAAATGCGGTGGCAAAGGCATGCGAGGCAATCGGAAGACAGCCTGAATCCAGAGGAGAAGTAACGGCAACCATGCTTATGGGTTGCGCCATTGCGGAAACTACGGGACTTTATGCCCTTGTTATTGCAATTCTTCTTATTTTTGTTGCGCCGGGAAGATTTATTGATATTCTTTTAAGAATTGTGGGATGAGCCTGAGTATGCAGAATTCTGAAATCATATCACTTAATTTCTGGCAGATTCTCATTTCTCTTTCCAATCTTGTTATTCTTTTTCTTGTTTTTAAAAGGCTCCTTTTTGCTCCCGTAAAAAGGGTGCTGGCAGAAAGGGAAGAGAAAATATCAAAAAGCAGTATGGAAGCCGAAAAATTCCGTGAAGAGGCAGAAAAAATAAAAGAAGAATGGGAAAATAAGCTTGCAGGCTCAGAAGCAGAAGCCGGGCAAATAAGACAGCTTGCAGAAGCGGATGCGAAAAAAAGCCGTGAGGAAATCATAAAAAATGCAGAAGAGGAGGCAGATGGGATAGTTTCCCGTGCTCACCTTTCGGCATGGATGGAAATGAAAAAGGCAAGGGAAGAAATAAAAAAAGAAATCGCAGATATAACCGTTGCGGCGGCGGAAAAGCTTCTTAAAAGAGAAATAAATCGTGAGGATCACAGAAGGCTTTTTACAGAGCTTGCAGATTCAATAGGTGAAAGTAATGATAAAAAATGAGTATGCAAGAGCGTTGTTTGAGCTTTGCCTTGAGCAAGGAACTCTCGATAAGGCAAAAAGGGAATCCGGGCTAATATCCGAAATTCTCGAAAGGCATCCTTTGTATATCAGAATACTTGAATCTCCGGTTTTATCGGCTGATGATAAAAGGGGATTAATAAAAAAAGCCTTCGGAAAGACGGAAACAGAATTAATAAAAAATATGGCTGAATTATTGTGCATGAAAGGTAAAATCCGTGAGCTTGAAGGAATACTTAAGGAATTTATTAAACTTTGCAAGGCCCGTGAAAGGGAGCTTGAGGTGGTAATCACCTCCGTTCAGAACCTTGATGAAGCAGAGAAAAATAAGCTTATTCAGATCCTCGGAAATGAAATCGGAGCACGGATTATTCCGAAGTTCAGAACCGATGAGACCCTTATAGGCGGCTTTACCGTAAGTGCAGAGGGGATTTTTTACGATGCAAGTCTTAAGTCACGGCTTAAGAAGCTTAAGGAAGTGATTGCAAAATGAGTATAGCTGAGGAAATAAGCAGTATTATAAAGGAGCAGATAAGCTCCTTCAGTTTTGCCGCAGAAATGAAGGAAACGGGAAAGGTTGTGCTTGTGGGAGACGGCATTGCGGGAATTTACGGCTTAAGAAACTGTATGTCGGGAGAGCTTATAGAGTTTTCGGGCGGAAGCACGGGGCTTGCACTTAATCTTGAAGAGGAAACAGTTTCGGCGGTGCTGCTCTCGGATGACGGCTCTGTTCGGGAAGGAACACAAGCAAAAAGAACGGGTAAGGTCTTATCTGTTCCCGTGGGGGAAGCTCTTATGGGACGTGTTGTAAATGCTCTCGGAAGTCCGGTTGACGGAAAAGGAGCACTTGATATAAGGAAGCTGCGCCCCATAGAATCGGAGGCACCGGGCATTATTGAAAGAAAAAGTATTTCTGAGCCTCTTCAGACGGGCATAAAGGCAATCGACAGTATGATTCCCATTGGCAAAGGACAAAGAGAGCTTATTATAGGCGACAGACAGACGGGAAAAACCCGTATTGCCATAGATACAATAATAAATCAGAAGGGAAAAAACGTAATCTGTATTTATGTTGCCATAGGTCAGAAGGCATCTTCGGTGGTGGGAATTGCAAGAGAGCTTGAAAAAAGCGGAGCAATGGAGTATACCGTGATTGTATCTGCCACGGCTTCCGAAAGTGCGGCACTTCAGTATATTGCACCCTATTCCGGGTGTGCCGTAGCGGAATATTTCCGGGAGCAGGGAAAAGACGTGCTTATTGTTTATGATGATCTTTCAAGGCATGCGGTTGCATACAGGGCAATTTCTCTTCTCATTAGAAGACCTCCCGGAAGAGAGGCTTATCCGGGGGATGTTTTTTATCTTCATTCAAGACTTCTTGAAAGAGCGGTCTGTATTGCTCCCGAATACGGCGGCGGTTCAATTACCGCACTTCCCATAATTGAAACTCAGGCTGGAGATGTTTCCGCATATATTCCCACCAATGTTATTTCAATAACCGACGGACAGATTTTTCTTGAAACAGAGCTTTTTCATTCGGGAATTATGCCGGCTATAAACCCGGGAATTTCGGTCAGCCGTGTGGGTGGTGCCGCTCAGCTTAAGGCAATGAAAAAGGTTTCGGGAAGTCTTAAGCTTTTGTATGCTCAATACCGTGAGCTTCGTGCTTTTTCGGGCTTTGGAAGTGATCTTGATGAAGATACCAAAAAAAGACTTGCTCTGGGTGAAAGAATAGTTGAGGTTTTGAAGCAGGAAAGCAATTCGCCCCTTGACGTGGGATGTCAGGTTGCGGTTATTTACGGAGTGATAAACGGATATATGGATAATGTTGAATTAAAGGATATTAAAGAATATGAAAGAAGACTCTATGGAGTCATAAGAAACCGCCACGGTAATCTCATAAGCCGTATTCTTGAAGGGTACTTTGAAGAAGGGGATGAGGCAGAGATTCGGGAAGCCCTTGAGGAAGCAAAAAAATGAGTGCAGATATAAAGAATCTTAAGCTTAGATTGAAAAGCATAAATTCAACTCTTCAGCTTACGGGTGCTATGGGACTTGTGGCATCATCCAAAATAAGAAGAGCGGTAGCTTCCATGAATAAAGCCCGTGCATATGAAAAAAGCTTCAGAAGGATTTTTTTAAGTCTTGCAGAAAATCCGGAATGCAGATTAAGTCCTTTTGTTAAGGGGAATGAGGGAAGCCATAAGATAATCCTTGTTATGGGTGACCGTGGATTGGCAGGCGGATATAATTCGGCACTTCTGCGCCTTGCCTCGGAATATAAGGAAGCGGAAATAATTCCCATAGGAAAAAAGGCAGGAGAAAAATACGGGCACGCCGTATCCTCCGAATACTTTGCTTTTAAGGATGCTGCTGAGCTTGCGGAAAAGCTTTGCGGAGAGATACTTTCGGGGAAAACCGGGAGGGTTTCAATAATTTTCTCGGAGTATGTTAATGCAATGACTCATAATGCCACGGTTACGGAGCTTTTTCCCGTCTGCGGTGAAAGGGCGGCAAAGGATATTGTTTATGAGCCTGATGCTGTAAGTGTTTTTGAAGCTTCTGCGCAGGGCTACGCCGCAGCGGTTATTTTCTCTGCGGTTAAGGAGGGCTTTGCCTGTGAAGTGGCGGCAAGGCGGAATGCAATGGAAGCCGCAAAGAATAATGCGGAGCAGATGAAGGAGGAGCTTACTCTTAATTATAACCGTGCAAGACAGGGAATAATTACTCAGGAGATTACCGAAATAGTTTCGGGAAGCGGGGAATACAGCCGAAGGTAGGAGTTTTTATTGAAAAGCAAAAATAAAGGGATAGTTTCCCAGGTTATGGGGCCTGTTGTTGATATCAGGTTTCCGGATGAGAGCCTTCCCGGAATATATAATGCTATCGTTATTGATATGAAGGAAAAAGAGCTTACCGTTGAAGTTGCTCAGCATATGGGCGGCGGAATTGCAAGGTGCATTGCAATGTCTTCAACCGACGGGCTTTCAAGAGGCACGGAGGCAACAGATACCGGTGCGCCCATAACCGTTCCCGTAGGACGTGAAACCCTTGGAAGAATACTTAACGTGCTTGGTGAGGCAAAGGATGGAAAGCCTTTTTCACAATCAGCGGAAAGAAGGAGTATTCATCGCCCTGCACCTTCCTTTTCGCAGGTTTCTTCAGCAGGAGAAATTCTTGAAACGGGAATAAAGGTGGTGGATCTTATATGCCCCTATTCAAAGGGCGGAAAAATCGGTCTTTTCGGCGGTGCAGGCGTGGGAAAAACCGTGCTTATTATGGAGCTTATAAATAACGTGGCAAAGCAGCACGGCGGACTTTCTGTTTTTACGGGAGTGGGTGAAAGAACCCGTGAGGGAAATGACCTTTATAACGAAATGACCGAATCGGGAGTAATTGATAAAACGGCACTTATTTACGGGCAGATGAACGAGCCCCCCGGAGCAAGAATGAGAGTTGCCCTTTCGGGGCTTACGGTAGCCGAGTATTTCAGAGATGAAGAAAAACAGGATGTACTTCTTTTTATAGATAATATTTTCAGATTTACTCAGGCAGGCTCAGAGGTTTCTGCTCTTCTCGGCAGAATGCCGTCGGCGGTGGGCTATCAGCCTACCCTTGCCACCGAAATGGGAGCCTTGCAGGAAAGAATTGCTTCAACGGAATCCGGCTCAATAACCTCGGTGCAGGCGGTTTATGTTCCTGCCGACGACCTTACCGATCCTGCTCCGGCAACCACCTTTGCCCACCTTGATGCATCAACGGTGCTTTCAAGAAATATCGCTTCTCAGGGAATTTATCCTGCGGTGGATCCTCTGGAATCCTCAAGCAGACTCCTTAACCCCGGTGCGGTGGGAAAAGAGCATTATGAAACC
>JAZQFU010000312.1:0-17956 GCA_045539675.1 Clostridia bacterium
TATATCAGTAGTTCGAGGTGTACATATCAAAATGACTAAGGAATATACGTGTTGTTTTTTTTGGCATAGAAAAATCAGCATATCAGAAAAACAGATAAACCAAGTAAAAACAACTATTGTATTGTTTTTTACGATGAAGATTATATGCCACCCAGAAGGAAACGCAGAAAAAAAGAAATTTTTGATTATCAGCCCGTAGGGAACGGGCTTGCTCGTTCCGTTTTTTCGGCAGGAGCAAGCCCCTGCCCTACATATGTTACGCTTTTTGGCAGGAGCAAGCCCCTGCCATACATGTTTTTAATTTTCCTCAAGGAGCTTCTTTACCGATTCAATTTTTTTGAAGTATTCACTTAAGTTATATTGAATTGCAAGTCTTTCCGCTTCAAAAAGCTTATCCTTCCATACTTCTTTACCATATCCGTAATTAACGTAATAGGTAACCTGATTCAGAAGCGAAATTATAAGGTCTCGGTAAGACTTTAAAGCCCTCAGGTTTCTTTCCTCAATTTCAAAAAGTTTCAGAAGCTCATCCTTATCTTCGATTACGTCACGTCTCATAATAAGAGAGGCAAGATTTCCCGCAAACATTGCTTCCATAGTCTTTTCTCCGCATCCTTCAACGGCGGCAAGACCTTCTCTCAGCTTTTTTTCCGATTCGGCAACTTTATTAAAAGCATAGAGGGAATTTGAAATTCCGAGAAGCTCAATAAGCCAGTCTCTGGTAAGACCCAGCTTCTTAAAGCCTTCAAGAGCAATATTATGGTATTTAAAGGTATTTTTCTCATCTCTGCGCCTGTAGAATATTTTTGCCAGTTCTCCGCAAATTACGTAATAATTCTTATCCGTGCCAAACTTCTCAAGAAGGTCAATAGCCTTCATATAGTAAATAATTTTCACCTCTGCTCCTTTTCCCGTAAAGCTTTGGCGAAGCATTGCCATATCCGAAGGCATATTTTTATAAATGACCGATCTGAGCTTCATAATAAAGCCGTCCCGGTATGACTTTTGAAAAGCATCGGAAATTGCATAAATTTCTTCTGTAGTACAGCCGGCAGTAATTTTAAGTGCGTTATCGCATACGCATCTGAATACCGAAAACTCACTTGAACTGCAAAGCTTCATCAGTCTCGAAACACCATCTCTCACTTCATTTGCATTCTTCGCAAGATAAAGCTCAATCCATATGGCAAAAATCATTTCAAGCTTTTCATTGCTCATTTTTTCTGTTATTTCCCGAAGAAGGTCTGCATTTATAAGCTTTCCCTCGCAGAAAAGACAAACTGCTCCGTCGCAAAGCTTCATATCGCTTTTTTCCGTCATTCCCGCTTCATTATATGCCTCGGCGGAAAGCATATGATATTTTGCTCCTTCTTCGGGATTGGTAAGTGCTGTTTCAACACCTAAAAGATGCGCTGTCTCTGCTATTCTGATATTATCGCCGGAGCTTACGGCAATATTTAAAAGCTCCTTCAGATTCTCAATTTTATGAGAATCACGCTCTGTATCATCTGAATCCATATCAAAATACTTTGCTCCGTCCGGAAGCTTTTCAAATTCCTTTTTCCAGTATTCCGTTACTTTTCCTGCATGGTCAGTATATCCGCTCTCAATAAGTATTTTCTTAAGGCTCTTTACCTCGGCAAAAGCATCGGAATAGCTCTTCCTGTTTATATGAAGCCTTATTATTTTTTCACACACATCTGCGGCATCTGTATTACGTTCAAGCTTTATAAGAGCCTCTCTCTGAGTAGTCAGAGCTTTAAGCAGTGTTCCCTCCTGACCTATCTCTGCGGCGCCTTTCTCCACGCAGCATGCATAATCATATGCCTCTTCATATTTTTCAAGGTCCAGAGCATATTTGGCAATATTGCCGTTAAGAGCAAGCATATTACCCATAATTTCCGGAGTATTTTTATCTTCAAGCTCCGAGGAATATTTTACTGCCGTGGTATATGCCTCCTCCACATTCCCATCCAGAAACAAAGCATTGCAAATATTTACTTTAATACTTGCAATTTCACGCAGATTGCCCGTCTTTTCCCAACACCGCAGGCATTCTTCAAAGCATTCAACAGACTTTTTGCATTCACCGATACGGTAGCAGCACCGTCCTTTCAGATTCAGCATAGCCAGATAAGCTCTTAAGTCACCCTCGCCAAGAGTCATCTCAATTGCTCTTTCAACAACCTCAAGGGCCTCATCTGTATTTCCCCCATTATAAATTGCTTCTGCCCTCATTCTGAATGCCTGCAGAATATGATACATTTCTCCCGATTTTACCGCATACTCATAATATTCATTAACGGCTTCAATCTGATGACGCCCCAGATTCTGAAGAGCATCTGCCTTAAAGAAAAGAAGTCTGCAATATTCCCCGGTACTGAAAAGGCTTTTTATTTCCGGAAGCCGTTCAAAACGGGAAAGAAGCTCAGGGAAATTTCTTTCCTTTTTCAGATTATTTAACATATTGTAGATTTTTATAAAGTCATCGCCGAATTTTTCTCCGGAAGGCTCTGTGCTTCCTGCGGGAATTCGCCTGCTCAACATTTCTTCAACCTGCTGAACATATCCTCTGTATTCGGTATCGTAAAAAAGCCGCGCAAGGGAATATGCAATAAAGAATCCGAAGCTTCCCTTATCCTTATACCTTTCAATCAGCTTAATAAGCTCCTTCGGAATATTAATATCGCTATCCGTGAAAAGCTTTATCCAGCCAAGTCGCAGATATTTAAAATCAAGAAAAATAAAGCTTTTTATGATTTCATCATCGGTGAGTGCTGAAAGAAGCGCATCGGTATTTTCAGAATTAATAAAATGGGTTATAACCGATTTAGCTGCATAGTTCCTTTCCCTTTTATCTTTTATTTCTCCGCTTTTAAGCCGTGAAAACGCCTGATTTCCCAGAGCTTCGTTTATTTCTTTTATCTCACTTTCCTTAAGAAGCTCTTTTGAAAGCAGTTCAGTTTCCTTTTCACGGATAATCCAGTATTCTCCGTTTATAATGCGGAACAGCTCAAAAATACTTCTTAAACCCGACCACTCAACCTGCCTGATTCCTGTTTTTTTAAATGCCGGCTCAAAGCAATCCTGCTCTCTTAAGGGTGAAACAGTTTCCGCCGCAATCCCGAAAACAAGCTTAAGTGCCTCTTTTTCATTTTCCGTCAGAGCTTCAGACACCTTTTCATAAACAAACCGGTAAAGCTCTTTGCCCTCCTTCATTTCCGAAAGGGCGGTTATATATTCATCAAGATTTGAAAAGGTTGCATATTTAATAAGAAAATCAAGAGTAAACCTTGCAAGACCGGGAAACTTAAATATTTCCGAAGCGGAAAGCTTTTTAACCTGACTTGGGTTTATTCCCTTACCGTAATCTCCCAGATAGCTCACAATAAATTTTTCCGATTCTTCTCTTCCGAATGATGAAAAGGCTTTTATATTGAAGCCCTGAAGCTCCGCATATTTTTCCATCTCCGGGTCATTGAGTGAGCAGACAATATTTACTCCCTTTTTCGTTTCGGAAGGCAGCCAGGAAAGAAGTCTGCCCTCACCCTCTTCAAGCAGGTTCAGATCATTTATCACAATATAGATTTCATTTTCGGGAGAGAAAGAAGAAAGCCATTTAAAAAATGCATTTTTAAAGCGGTTTTTTTCAATATCATCCGTAAAGAATACATCCTCTTTAGCATCCTTCCTGAATGCCGCAGCCACCTTTTCGCCTTCCCCCGACTGCCTTATTATTTCAAAGGCAACCGACGGCCAGTAAGAAAAAGCTTCATCCGAGCCGCAGTTAACAAGAATCTTTTTCCCCGCAGGCTCCCAGTTATTTAAAAATGCGGTTTTTCCCTCCGAGCCCTTCCCGGTCAGGATAAGAGTTTTTCCGGATTTTTTAAAATACATTTCCATAAAGCTTTCGGTTTCCGGCAAGGCTATAAAATTTCTTTTAAGCTCAGAGGAATACCATTTTCTTCTTATCTCTGCAACATTTTCAGCGCAGGGAAACTCCTTATCAAGCCACTCGGAAATATCTTTAAAAACAAGCTCTGCGAATTCATCAATTGAATCGTAATCGGAGCATACAGAATCTTCATCCCTCCGCACAAGCTCCTTTAAAGCTTCAAGCTCCGGTGATTTTTCGCTTTTTCCGTATAGGCTTTCACTCAGGGCATCACTTCTCAGATAGAAAGCACAGTCTCTGCTTACCTCGGTCTCTTTCTTTTCAAGAACTGCATAAAGCATTTCAACTTCAGTTATGCTTTTGCCCTCCATACCCTTAAGCCAGGGTATGGATTTCGCTGCCTCTCCGGAAACGGTCTCAAGAGTGCTTCCGTATCTGTTTCCGAGAATCCCTATAAAAAACGGGCGGCATTTATCAATTTCACTTAAACAAATGGGAAGCACCCTTCCTCCCATCTGCTCTTCTTCGGTTATTCCCCATCTTAAATCAACGCTGAAAAAGGAAAGCCCCCGCTCAGCACATTTTCTTCTTATTCTATGGGAAATAACCTCATTGAAGCAGCTTCGCTCTTTTTCCATGTCTGCAAAGGTCGAAGATATAAAAACACGGATAACCGGCGGTAATTTATTATTCATTTACGGTGCACTCCCTTCCTTTATTCTATATTAACACAACGGGAAAATATCCGCAAGATATTTGTATTTCTTAACCCGGTATTATGTTGACAATAATGTTCAGTTTTGATATAATTATCTTGAATTATTATGGCATTAAAGGAAGCGAAAAAAATGAGAATTACAATTAAAATAGGAACCTCTACACTTGCGCACGCAAGCGGCAGACTTAACATAAGAAGGGTCGAGGAGCTTTGTAAGGTAATTTCAGACCTTAAGAACGCAGGGCACGAAATAATCCTTGTTTCTTCGGGTGCAATCGGAATGGGCGTAGGAAAACTTTCCTTAAAGAAGCGCCCTAAAGATATTCCCACCAAGCAGGCAGCTGCAGCCGTCGGTCAGTGCGAGCTGATGTATATTTACGATAAGCTTTTCGGTGAATATAATTATACAGTTGCTCAGATTCTTATGACAGCAGATGACGTGGCAAATCATAACAGACACGAAAACTTCTGCAACACCTTATTCAGACTTCTTGAGCTTGATGCCATTCCCATCATAAATGAAAACGACTCGGTAGCAACCGATGAAATAGTAATAGGAGATAACGATTCACTTGCGGCAATAGTTGCGGTAAGCGTTAAAGCCGACCTGCTTATTCTTCTTTCGGATATTGACGGACTTTATACTGCAAATCCGAGAAAAGATAAAAATGCAAAGCTTATCCCCGAGGTTACTGAGGTAACCCCCGAAATTATGGCTCTTGCCGACGAACCCGGCTCCGAGCTCGGTACCGGCGGAATGGTTACCAAGCTTATTGCGGCAAAAACCGCAAACGATCACGGAATAGATATGATTATTGTCAACGGCGAAAACCCCGATATATTATATGATATTGCAGAGGGCAGGCCGGTAGGTACAAAATTTCTCGGAGGTAAAATATGACGACGAAAGAAATTCTTGAAAGAGCAAAAAAGGCAAAAGCTTCCTTTGCCGGAATAACCGAAGAGAATAAAAACCGTGCCATTCTGAATATGGCGAAGGCACTGGTTGAAAATACCGATAAAATAATTGAAGCAAATAAAAAGGATATTGAGCTTTCCAAAGGAAAGGTTTCAGAGGTTATGACAGACCGTCTTCTTCTCACTCCGGAAAGAATACGTGCAATGGCTGACGGTATGGTAAGCGTTGCTTCCCTGCCTGACCCCACAGGAAAAATTCTTTCCGAAAATATCAGGGAGGACGGCCTTAAAATAACTAAAATTTCCGTACCCGTAGGAGTTATTGCAATTATATATGAAAGCCGCCCCAACGTTACCTCCGATGCGGCGGTGCTTGCTTTAAAAAGCGGTAACGTCTGCATATTAAGAGGCGGAAAGGAAGCCTTCAATTCGGCATACGCAATTGTCTGCGCTCTTAAAGAAGGGCTCAGGGAATCTGGAATCTGCGAAGATGCTGTAAACCTTATTGAGGATACCTCAAGGCAGAGTGCAACGGAGCTTATGGAGGCGGAGGGATATATTGACCTTCTTATTCCCCGTGGCGGTGCAGGGCTTATAAGAGCCTGCGTTGAAAATGCAAAGGTTCCCTGTATTCAGACGGGAACGGGAATCTGTCATATTTATGCAGATAAATCCGCAGATATCGAAAAAGCAGTTAAAATAATTGAAAATGCAAAAACAAGCCGACCTTCCGTATGTAATGCGGCTGAAGTTCTTATCGTTCATAAGGAAATTGCAGAAAAGCTTCTTCCCCGTGTTAAAAAATGCCTTACGGAAGACAGAAAATCAAAGGGGCTTATTCCCGTTGAGCTTCGTACAGACGAAGCAGCTTATGAAATAATCGGCGGAACTCCCGCAGGGGAAAACGATTTCGATACTGAATTTCTTGATTATATACTTGCAGTTAAGGTGGTTGACGGAGTTTCTTCCGCTGCCGCTCATATTACCGCTCATTCCACGGGGCACAGCGAGGCAATTATAGCGGAGGATGAAAGTGCGGTTAACACCTTTATCACCTCGGTAGACAGCGCCGCTCTTTATATTAACGCCTCTACCCGCTTTACCGACGGAGGAGAATTCGGGTTAGGCTGTGAAATGGGAATTTCAACTCAGAAGCTTCATGCCAGAGGCCCGATGGGGCTTTCAGAATTAACCTCATACAAATATATTATCCGCGGAAACGGACATATAAGATAAGGAGAATGATTATGGATTTCAAGGTTGGTTTTATCGGAGCGGGAAATATGGGCTCAGCTCTTGCTGATGCGGTCATAGAAAAGCATTCCCCGAAGCTTATTTTCATTGCAGACAAGGATGAAAAGAAAGCTGAAGAATTTGCAAAGGCATCCGGATGTAATACCGGAACGGCAGTTTCAATTGCCCGGAATTGCAAATATATTTTCCTTGGTGTGAAGCCCCAGATGATGGATAATCTGGGAACGGAAATTGCTTCCGCTTTAAAATCACGAAGAGATCGCTTTATTCTCGTCACTATGGCGGCAGGCTTAACCTCCGAAACGGTTATGAATATGTGCGGCGGAAAATATCCCATAATAAGAATTATGCCCAATACCCCGGTAAAGGTCGGTGAAGGTATGGTTCTTGTTTCGCCCGGAGAATACGTTACGGAGGAAGAAACAAAGGAGTTTATGAGCCTTCTGGAAAATGCAGGAAAGCTTGATATTTTAAATGAAGAGCTTATTGATGCAGGCTGTTCCCTTTCGGGATGCGGCCCCGCCTTTGTATTTATGTTTATAGACGCCCTTGCAAAGGCAGGCGAAAAGCACGGTCTTTCACATGAACAGGCACTTCTTTATGCAAAGCAGACGGTTCTCGGCTCTGCTAAGCTGGCAATTTCATCAGAGGAAACCCCCGAGGTTTTAAAGAAGAGAGTCTGCAGCCCCGGCGGAAGCACGATTGAGGGAGTCAGAAGCTTTGAAGCCGACGGCTTTGAAAGAATTGTTGAAAAGGCGCTTTCTGCATCCTATAAAAGAAACCTGGAGTTGAAAAATGTTTGATATATCTGAATTTTCAGAGCTTGATTCAACAAATACTTATCTTAAAAGACTTGCGGAAGACGGCGAAAAGGAAGGAAAAATAATCATTGCCTTTTCACAAACTGCAGGCAGAGGAAGAATGGGACGGAGCTTTCATTCCCCGGACGGAACCGGGCTTTATATGAGCATTTTATTAAGGCCCGTTTATTCTGCCACGGAGATTTCTCTTATAACTCCTGCGGCGGCAGTTGCCGCAGCTGAAGCAATCGAGGAAATATCGGGAAAAACAGCAGGAATAAAATGGGTAAATGATATTTTCATTGATTCTCTCAAGGTATGCGGAATTCTTACGGAGGCTTCCTTCAAAGGAAGCAAAGCGGATTATGCCATAGTTGGTGCAGGCTTTAATATTTCCGCTCCCGAGGGAGGATTCCCCCGTGAGCTTTTTAAGATTGCAGGCAGTATTTTTGAAAGAGCTCCCCAAACCGACATCAGAAAGAAGCTCGCCTTAAGCTTTTCGGAAAAGCTTTTTTTCTATTATAAAAACCTTCCGGAAAGAAGCTTTCTTGAAGGATATATAAGCCGTTCCACGGTACTCGGCAAGGAGGTTACCGTTATGAGTGAGCCTTCTTATATTGCGAAGGTCACGGAAATTGACCGTGACTGCCGTCTCATACTTGAAAAAGAAAACGGCGAAACCGTAAGACTGGGCGCCGGTGAAATAAGCATAAGACCGAAACTTTAACATTTTTATCACACAAATATCACAGGCGGAGATTAAAATAACTCCTGAAAGGGTGATTTTATGTTCAGAATACTTATAGCCGACGACGAAGAAAAAATAAGAGAAGTAATCAAGGAATACGCCTCCTTTGAAAACTACGAGGTATATGAAGCTTCAAACGGACTCGAAGCGGTTAATATTATAAGGAACAACGATATAGATGCAGTAATTTTAGATATTATGATGCCGGGTATGGACGGTTATTCCGCCTGCAAGGAAATAAAGAAGATAAAAAATGTTCCCGTTATTATTCTTTCTGCCAGAAGCGAGGAATACGACAAGCTTTACGGCTTCCAGATAGGAATTGACGATTACGTTACAAAGCCCTTCTCCCCGAAGGAAATCATGGCAAGATTAAATGTGGTTATAACCAGAAACAATGCCGCATCCACAACTCAAGAAAAGTATGTTTTTGAAGGTCTCGAGGTGGATATTGCAGGCAGAAATGTATATGTTGACGGAGTAAAGGCGGAAATGACTCCCAAGGAATACGATCTTCTTTTCTATTTTGTTAAAAACAGAAATCTTGCGCTGAGCAGAGACAAGCTTTTAAGCGATGTATGGGGATATGACTATTTCGGTGATAACCGAACCGTGGATACCCATATTAAAATGCTCCGCACAAGCCTTGGAAAATACAGAGACTATATTGTTACCTTAAGAAGTCTCGGATATAAATTTGAAGTCAGGTGAAAAAATGAAGCACCCCTCCAAAATGCAATATAAAATACTTGGATATTTTGCACTTTTTTTCATAATGGTATTTGCCACTCTCTGGACCTTACAGATAGTTTTTTTCAATTCCTTCTATGAACAGATGAAGGTTAAGGAGGTTCAGAACGTTGCCAAAAATATAATCAGCGAATACGGAAGCTCCTCCTTCGATGAAAAGGCATTTGAGCATTCCTTCCGCTCCGGTTTTATGATACGTGTATTCGATGAAGCGGGTCTTCTTAAGAACAGTCCTAGTATTTTTCAGGACTTTAATCCCCACCGGCGTGACCACTGGATAATGCCCCTGATTAATAAGGTTAAGGAAAATAAAGGTGCTCCTTATATTGATATCAACAGAGAGCCCGGTGAAATGGGTTACCGGATGATTACCTATATCAGCCGGCTTGACGAGGGAAAATATCTTATAATCCAGGCACCTCTCACTCCCACAAACACAAGCATTTCTGTTATCAAGCTTCAGCTTACAATGGTAACTTTTCTTACCGCTCTGCTTGCTCTCCTTCTTTCCTTTATTGTTTCCGCAAGACTTTCAAAGCCCATAAAGGAAATGACAAAAAGCTCTGCTAAGCTTGCGGAGGGAGATTATTCGGTTAAATTCAGCGGCGGCGGATATTATGAAGCCAATCAGCTTTCGGAAGCATTGAACTATGCAACCTCAGAGCTTTCAAAAACCGATCAGCTGAGGAAGGATCTTGTTGCCAATGTTTCCCACGATCTTAAAACCCCTCTCACCATAATAAAATCCTACTCGGAAATGATACGGGATATTTCGGGAAACAGCGAGGAGAAAAGAAATCAGCATATTGAAGTTATAATAAACGAATCTGACCGTATGTCTCAGCTTATAACCGATATCCTTGATATTTCCAGAATGGAATCTGCTCTTACGGCTGCAAAAAAAGAGGTCTTTAATCTTTCGGAAACTCTGCAGTCTGTTTACGAGGCATTTACCGTAATTACCGATTACAAAGACTTTGATTTTTCCATAGAGGCCGAAGAAGATATTTATGTTGTCGCTGATTCAAATATGATAAGGCGTGTAATATACAATCTTCTTTCCAATGCCGCAAAATTTACGGGCGCGGATAAAAAGGTTTCCGTAAGGCTTTTGGAAAAAGACGGGAATGCCAGAGTTGAAATAAAAGATACGGGAAAAGGAATACCGGAAAACGAGCTTAAGCTTGTATGGGATAAATATATGCAGTCTTCAATGAGTCATCACCGTTCCTCTCAGGGCACGGGACTGGGACTTTCTATCGTAAAGCAGATTCTTCTTCTCCACAGGGCGAAGTTCGGAGTTAAAAGCAAGCTCAACGAAGGCTCGGTATTCTGGTTTGAATTAAAAAGGAGCATATAAATGACTGAAGCAATACTGTTTGATCTTGACGGAACTCTTCTTCCTATGGATAACGACAAATTCACCAAAGCATATTTCTCTCTGCTTGCCTCTGCGGCAAGAGAATGGGGATACGGAGACAGCGAGCTTCTCATAAAGGGAATATGGTCGGGCGTTAAAGCAATGGTAACAAATTGCGGCAGCATCACAAACTGCGAAGCCTTCTGGAAATGCTTTGACGGACTTATGGGAAAGGACTGCAGAAGGGATATTCCAAGCTTTGATAACTTTTATCTTACGGATTTTCACAAGGCGAAGGAGGTTACGTTTCCTGCACCTCTTGCAAAGAAAGCTGTTGCTTCCGCAAGAGAGAAAGCAAGCAAAGTAATCCTTGCAACCAACCCGCTCTTCCCTGCCGAGGGAGTTAAAACACGACTTTCCTGGATAGGGCTTTCCGTATCGGATTTTGATTTTGTTACCGATTATTCAAATTCATCTTACTGTAAGCCAAATCCGTCATATTATACCTTTATTCTTGAGAAATGCGGAATAAAAGCTGAAAATGCAGTAATGATAGGCAATGACTACGACGAAGATATTGATGCATCAAAAAAAGCCGGAATTGAAAAAAGCTTCCTGCTTACGGACTTTGTTATAAACAGAGAAAACAAGCCCGTCGATTGCGAAAGCGGAAGCTATGAGGATATGATAGAGTTTATAAACAGGTTATAGAGGGAATGTAAAAATAGTCCAGACCGCAAGAAATCAAGTCTTCTCCATGAGTAAATGATGATTTAATCATATTTTTGATTTTCACTGTAGGGTCGATTCACGAATCGACCGAAACACGGTGCATTCGTGAATGCCCCCTACTGACGGATGAGGTGTGGTTTGCTTACAAAAGTGATAGTTTAAAACCCGTGAAAACATCGAGTGTTTCCACGGGTTTTGCTTATATTCCGATTTTAAAAAACAATTTCCTTGCCTGTCTTTGCCGACTCATAGATAGCAGAAATAATTTTCATTATCTGTGCACCCTGAACGGCATTGCTTGTACACTCGGTACCGTTTATAATACAATCGGTAAAATGCTTTATTTCTTCATCAAAGGGATTACTCTTTGTTCTTAATACGGGAGTATTTTCAACGAAATATCCGTTTTCAAGAGTAAGAGTTTTTGTTCCTGCCGCTGAAAATTCAATTCCTGCATTGGTACCGTGAAGCTCAACCAGTTTTCCTTCTCTTAAGCTGTTAAGCACCCAGCTTGCCTTAACATAAAGGCAGGCACCGTTTTTAAAGTGAACGTATCCGCTTGCAAGGCTTTCTACGTTTCTTTCATAGGAATTAACGTCTGCTGAATTCCAGGATTCTCCCACACCTTTAAGGCTATAGGGAAGATTTGTATTAATATCGGTTGCAAAGCCTTTTACACTTGCAATCTCAGGGTATCCCATAAGATAAAGAGCAATATCAAGCTCGTGAATTGCCGCATCGAGAAGTGCACCGCCGCCGGATTTTTCCTTATCGGTAAACCAGCCCTTTATCTGGCAGGCACGGTCAATTCTGGAAGCCTCTGCATAATAAATATCTCCCATTGCTCCGGAATCCACAAATTTCTTGAGATATTTTATTTCTTCAAAGAATCTGCATACAAAACCAAACATAACCACTTTGCCTGATTTTTCAGCCGCAATACGGATTTCTTCAGCTTCCTCAAAGTTTTTTGCAGGGGGTTTTTCACTTAAAATATGTTTTCCTTTATTAAGTGCTTCTATAATAAGATTTTTATGGGTAAAGGTAGGGGTAACAATACTTACCGCATCAATGCTTTCGTCAGAAAGAATTTTATCCGCATCTGTATAATATGCAGGAATGTTATACTGCGAAGCCTTTGCCTTTGCAGTAGCTTCATTAACATCACAGATGGCAACAAGCTCTGCATCCGGATTATTCATATATGCTTCAATATGGCAATCTGAAATTGCGCCTGCACCGATTATGCCTATCTTAAGTTTACTCATTTTAATCCTCCCAGCTTACGTTTACGGCAAGAGCCTGAGTTCTGTCTGCCATAAGCATTTCATACATACTTACAACATCCTTATAATTACATCTGTGCGTAATCATTTCAGAAGCCGTAGTCTGACCCTTTGAAAGGAGCTCTACGAAATACTCTGAATCTCTTCTTCTTGTCCAGGGATCGCCGTTAACCTCGTTCTGAGGATGAACTGCAGAGTTATGAGCACCGAGAATGGAAATACCCATACGGTTGCAATACTCAAGATCAACAACAGCTTTTCCCTTGGGGCTGCTGGTAATAATAAGCTTTCCTCTCTTGCCTAAGCATGCGATTTCATCAGCTACGAGAGAAGGAACGCTGGTGGTTTCAAACACGATTGAAGCACCTTCATTAAAGGCAGTATTTGCCTTTACAATCTCTGCCGCATTCTGCTTTTTGGTATTAATCTTAACAAAGCAGGGATCATCGGGAAGCTTATCAAGACGCAGGTCGGAAACATCACAAACAAAAACTCTGGTTGAGCCTGCGCATTTTGCAAGTCTTGCCACCAACTGACCTATAAGACCTGCACCGTAAACCACGCATGCATCTCCGGGTCTTAAGCCTGAGAAACGAACACTGCCCATTGTTATCTGAGCAATAATTCCGAATACAGCCTCCTCCGATTTAACATTATCGGGAAGGAACATAGTCTGCTGATAGTCATTTTTATCTATGGTATAATATTTGGTATGGAAAGCCAGGGTTAAAATTCTTTTCCCGATTAAATCCTCTGATACGTTTTTGCCTACGGCAATAACCTTTCCTACATTGGAATATCCGGGATAATTAGGATAAACAATATCGTTCATCCAGGGAGAATCGGGCTCAACATTTCCTTCAAGAAGAGTTAATTCCGTTCCGGTGCTTATCTGAGATACTTCGGTTTCAATCAAAAGGTCATCGTCTTTAACTACAGGCATATCGCATTCGAGAAGTTCAACCTTTTTCTGCGCTGTAAATACAACTTGATAGTTTTTGCTCATAGCAAATACCTCCTTAAATTTATACTTTAATTCTATCCGCATTACCTGATAACTGCAAGTAAATACTTTTGAAATAAAGGTAAATTTTTAAGATTATCGGTTTTCTTCGCGGAATTTTCCCGGAGATATTCCCGTAATCCTCCTGAAGGTATTATTAAAGGTTTTTAAGTTATCAAAACCGCATTCCGAAGCAATATATGCCACGGTTTTGGTGGTGCTTTTAATAAGCCCGATTGCATGCTCAATCCTTATTGTATCGAGATAAACCTTGAAATTTACCCCGGTATAATTCACAAACAAGGTGGAAACATAATAAGGATTATAATTTATCTTTGCGGCAACATCCTTAAGAGTTATTTTTTCTGTATAGTTTTCCGAAATAAAGGTAAGCGCCGCCTGAAAATCCTCAAGGCCACGGAAGCTTCGTATTCCGACTCCGTCTTTCCTTTCAAAATGACGCGATAAAAGAGCATAAATCCGCTGAATATCCGAACGTATTATATTTTTAAACATGGGAAGATTCTTCTCGTATTCTTCACACATTTCAACAAAGATTTCTGAAACATTCTCATCCGGCATTGCATTTTCAAGCTCCTCAGCCGTTATATGACTTCTGATATAGCGTATTTCATTTCCCCAGAAATCCGAGAGCTCGGGTCGGAAGGTGCAAAGATAAATGGTGCATTCTCCAACGGTTCTCACAAACTTATGAAGCTCGCCGCATTGAATAACCGCAATGTCACCGGCATTACAAACAAAGCATTCTCCGCTTACCTCAAGAATGAGAGTGCCATAAGCAATATAAAGATATTCAATATTTCTGTGCCAGTGAAGAAGATGGGTGCCTTCCTCAACAGAATAAATCTTTTTGGCAACTGTAATTTCTCCGTCTATTCTTTCATGGTGAATATTCATAACTAAACTCCGGCAAGCTCTCTTATTATTTCTCCTGCTATTATCATTCCCGCTACGGGAGGCACAAAGGAAACGCTTCCCGGTGCAGGTCTTTCATTTTCTGCGGATGACGTAGGTCTGAGCGGAGCTTCCTCCGACCACAGCACCTTAAGAGAAGTAATCCCTCTTTTTTTCAGCTCTCTTCTCATTACTCTTGCAAGAGGACAGACAGAGGTTTTACTTATATCTGAAATCTTAAATAACTCGGGATGCAGCTTATTTCCCGTTCCCATTGAGCTTATCATTTTCACCTTTTCTCTCTCTGCTCTCTCGATTATAAGAAGCTTTGAGGTTACGGTATCAATGGCATCGGCAATAAAATCATACCTTGAAAAGTCAAATTTTCCTTCGGTTTCGGCTGAATAGAATTCCTTATATGCATTAACCTTTATTTCAGGGTTAATATCATAAAGCATATCCTTTATAACCTCCACCTTATTTTTCCCGACAGTTGAATTAAAAGCAATAAGCTGGCGGTTTATATTGGATAAGGAAACGGTATCGTGATCAATAACATCAATTTCGCCCACACCGCTTCTCGCAAGGGAAAGCGCAACGGCTCCGCCTACTCCCCCAACTCCAAAAACCGCCACACGGGCGGTTTTCAGAATTCTTAATTTATCTGCTCCGAGTAAAGACTCTGTTCGTTCAAATATCATTTTATTTCTTTTCAAGAAGCTCTTTGATTTCGGTAAGAAGCTTTGCTTCTGCGGAAAGCTCCGGCTCTTTTTCTTCCTCAACGGCTTCCTCTTCCTGTTTTCTTGCTAAAATATCTTTTAACTTATTTATCTGCTTTATAACGATGAATATGCAAAAAGCTATAAGAAGGAAATTAACTATGGAATCAATAAAGGAACCGTATCTTAAAAATACGCCCTCTGTTGTTTCCGTTGCGGGTATTAATTCAAGCTGCATTTTAGCAATATCTCTGTTACCGAATAAAAAACCGAAAACAGGGTTTAAAACATCCTTTACAAGAGAATTAACGATTGCGGTGAACCCGGAGCCGATAATAAGACCGATAGCCATATCGACTACGTTACCCTTCGATATAAATTCCTTGAATTCTTTAAAAATCTTCATTTTATCCACTCTCCTTTAGAGCTATCTTACCATATTTTTAAAATTTAATCAATATATTTAGAAAAAATAAACACGTGATTTATAAAGCTTTACGGGAAAAATAAAAAAGAAGGAGGAGTTTTAATGGAAAAGAAAAAGGAAATCAGCGTTTTTGATCTTAACACAACCGCCTCGTCCACCGACTGCACCGGACTTATGAAGATAATTCCGGAAACCGATGAGGAGTATGCAGCATATCACGAGCTTTATGATTACGGCCCGCTGCCCGATAAGGGAAAAAACAATAAGGAATAGCTCTGTACCACTTGAATTATTCCCTCCCGTATGATACAATGGAAACGGGAGGGATTTTTATGAAGATTCTTTATCTTATTAATTTTGCCGGAAAGGCAGGAACAGAAAAATACGTTAAGAATTTAATAAAGGAATATAACGGAAAAAAAGCGGAATGCCATTTTGCATATTCTATTCCCGGTCAGCTTTCGGAAGAAATGAAGGAAATGGGAATCCCGTCCTTTAAGGTGAAAATGAGGCATCCCTTTGATTTTGCAGCTGCCAAAAAAATTGCCCAATACTGCAGAAAAAACAAAATTGATGTTATCTGCCCCCAGTATCCGAGGGAGAATGCAATTGCGGTTTTATCAAAATGCTTCTATAAAGCGCCGAGAGTTGTTTTCACTTCTCATCTTACCATCAAATGCAATATAGTATGGAAGGCAATAAACAGAATCCTCACCCCGAAAAATCACCGTATTATCTCGGTCTGCAATTACGGCAAGGAGCTTTTAATCGGGAACGGAGTTAAAAAAGACCGCATTGAAGTTATTTTCAATGCCATGGAGCTTGGTGAAAAAAAACAGGCTCCCTCCACCATAAGAGAAGAGCTTGGTCTTACCGATGAATTTATAATATCCATAATGGCAAGATACCATTATTCCAAGGGCTTACCCTTTCTTATTGAGGCTATAAAGGAGCTGAGAGAAATTGCTGTCCGCCCCTTCAGGCTTCTCATTCTGGGAGATGGAGAGGAATGGGAAAAGGTAAGTGAGCTTATCCGTCTTAACAATCTTTCAGAAAACATTATTCAGCTGGGCTTCAGAAAAGATACAGATAACATTCTTAATGGCTCTGATGCTTACGTTAATTCATCCTCCTGCCTTGAAGCCTTATCCTTCGCAATTCTTGAAGGTCTTTCTGCAGGACTTCCCGCAGTTGTTACCACAGCCGGCGGGAATACCGACATTGTAAACGAAGAAACCGACTGCGGATTTGCTGTTCCCTACGGCGACGCAAAGGCAATGGCGGAGGCACTTAACGCCCTTATGAACGACAGAGAGCTTTATAACAGAAAAAGCGAAAATGCCATTAAGGCAATTGAAGGAAGATTCAATTATCAGAGAATGCTTGATAAAACCTTTGAAGCATATAATTAAAAATAACGGACTGTATCACCAAGGTGATACAGTCCTTATTTTTCGCTCCGGATAACTCTTACTACCGGAATATATACATAGGGCTATCTGATTTACTATACCTCTAAGGTTTCCCCGCCCTTTATACAATAAAGCTTTCCCTTTATTTCTGCCCATACATCAATTGCAGAGGGATTATATACCTTTTTTTCACCGCAATCCACAGAAAGCTTTCTGTAGGCTTCAACATAATCATAGATTTCTATATTGGTTGCATACCAGATATCCTCACGGCCGCCGGCATACTCAATAAATTCTTCGATAACCCTCCAGTTATCATTGGTATCGAATTCATATGTATGCCCCCAAAGAAACAAAACTCCGGCTTTGCCGCAAGGTTCAGATTCCTCACAAAAGATTTTCGCAAGCTCCATAAGTCCCGGATTATTATGATGACAGGTGGGATTCCATTCAAGCCAGTTTTCAGGTAGAATAAAGGCTTCTGTTGATTTAATGGTTCTTCCGTAAACCATTCCGCTTTTTTTTATAACATCTTCAACCCGGGAATCATATGCGCCGTAAGGATATGCCATTCCTCTTGCAATGCATCCGTAATCTTCTTCTATTCTTCTGCGGTCCTCATTGATTTCATAGGCGATTTCCTCATCGGAAAGATCGGTAAGACACGAATGGTTATAGCAATGAACCGCTATCTCATGAACGGTATCTTTAAAGGTCTCCTTCGCCTCTGAAAGACTCATCTTATTTCCCTTTACTCTTTTTTCTCCCTCGGGAAGGTATTTACCACTGCACACATTGAAGGTGCATTTCATTCCTTTCGGTGCCATAAGCTCAACCAGTCTTTTATCCTGAATAACAGCATCATCGTAGCTTAAGGTAAGTGCCTTTGATTTTCCGTCCTTAAATCTCATTTCCATCTCTTTCACCGTTTCATTTATTATTCCGTCGAATATTTTCATTCTACACTATCTATTATAACTCACACACATCTTTTTGCAATACTTTCCTCTGCGTTAAAC
>JAZQFU010000313.1:0-2100 GCA_045539675.1 Clostridia bacterium
CCTTTGCTCCCGAGGATAATATAACAAGAGCGGAATTTGCAAAAATGACCGTAGAAGCCTTCGGGCTTAAGAGAATCGGTCTGGGCTATGAGTTTAAAGATGTTTCCGCTACCGACTGGTTCTACGATGCGGTGCTTACCGCTTATGAAAACGGGGCTATTAACGGAACGGGCAACGATAAATTTGCTCCTTTTGAAAATATAACCCGTCAGGATGCGGCGGTAATACTCTACAGAGCATCGGAAAAGAAGCTTGCTCTTTCGGGCGAAAAAGAATTCAAAGACGGTAAAGAGGTTTCCGATTATGCCAAGAATGCGGTTTCCGTATTCGGTGCAAACGGAATCATAAACGGCTTTGAAGACGGAAGCTTCGCTCCCAAAATGTCTATCACAAGAGCCCAGGCGGCAGTAATAATCAATAACATTCTGAATAAATAATCCAAGGAGGAGGATGAAAATGAAAAAGCTTATTTCAATATTACTTACGGCATCAATGCTTCTTGGCTTGTTTGCATTTTCCTTTGCGGAGGAAACGGCAAAAAAATCCATTGATGAGCTTAAAGTATATTTATATGAAGATTTTGTAACCGGATATGAAGAAGGCGAGCTTGAAGTAAAGAATCTTACCGGAAGTTCCATGAAAAGGGAAATGCATAACGGGGAATGGGTTTATCATCCAACCGTTTCCGGAGGATATGAAGCGGTAAACTTTTCCGCTACAGTCAATGTGCCTGATGAAAACAGACCCAGGCTAGTTCTGGAATATAAGGTAAGCGGTTCTCTTTACGGCGGTTCAAACGTTGTCGGCTGGAATAACTCCTACGGAGTTCCGACTGTTTTTGCGGGAAGCTCCGTAAGAACCGATGCTTATAATTCAACAGATATAATCGCAAATGCGGATATCGGGGCAGGAATTACAATAACAATAGTTTACGATAACGAAGAATATTCAAGAGATATTTATATTGACGGAAAATATGCGGCAACCCGCAGTATGGAAAATACAAGCTACGGTAAAGGATATGTTGATAAGGGCGAGCTGAAGGTTGGCTTCTATAACTATATTCAGTCTGCTACTAATCTTTATTACCATTATGTAAAGATTTTTGAGGCTCCCTCGGATTACAGCAAAGATACCTTCCTTCCCGCTCTCTATAAAAATATAGGTAAGCCCTCGGGTCTTCTTTCGGCAGTCAGCATAAATAACGATAATTTCTATTTTGATATGATGTCTGCACTGGGCTTTATAAACGAATCCGAATACGGCGTATATGAGCCCGATGCAAAAATGACAAGACTTCAGTTTGCATCAATGCTCTCTGCAGTTTTAAACGCTTCTCCTTCAACAGAGATAAAGGGATATTACAACGATATAGCGCTTCGTCATTTTATGGGCGGTAAGCTTGAAGCCTTATACGAAATGGGCGTTATGAAGGGAATTTCCAAAACTGAATTCGGGCCCAAGGTAAATCTTGAGCTTTCCCATGCAGTTGCCGCCTTTATAAGAGCATTGGGCTATAAGGATATGGCTGAATATAGCTCAGGCTACTCCGCAGGATATATGGCAGTTGCAAATAAAATCGGTCTCTTAAAGGGTATTGATACCGGAGCTGAATTTACTCAGGCTGCGGCAATGAAGCTTTTCTATAACTTCTTAAACAGCGAAATTTATGAGGTTGTGGGAATTTCCGATAAGAGAGTAACCAGAGATACAATTTCGGGAAATACCGTGCTTAAGGTATATCATAATATTGAATCGGTTATAGATATTTTAACTGCAAACCGCTCAACTGCCCTTGATTCCGCCGAAGGAACCGGTGAAGGCGCGGTAAGAATCGGCGAAAGGGTTTTAAATACCGCGGACGGAACCTTAAATGCATATCTTGGCTATCAGGTTGAAGCATATTACGATGCGGAATTTGATGTTCTTCTTTATGCCAATATAACAACAAAGAATAAAACTGCGGAAATAAACGCAGATGAATTCGTTAAATATCAGGATTCAAAGGTTTATTATGAAGAAGGGGATAAGGAAAAAACCTATACGCTTTCCGTAAGCATGGATGTTATTTATAACGGAAAGGCAACTCCCTTTAACAAG
>JAZQFU010000314.1:0-2608 GCA_045539675.1 Clostridia bacterium
CATAGAAGAAGCGATTGAATTCTTTGAAAATCATCCTTCAATCAAAAGAAAGCTTGAAATAATGAAGGAGGTAGGCCTTTCCTATGTTAAATTAGGACAACCCTCCACAACCCTTTCAGGCGGCGAAGCCCAGAGAATCAAGCTTGCCTCTGAACTTTCAAAGAAGCCCACCGGAAAAACAATTTACGTTCTTGATGAGCCTACAACAGGGCTTCATACCGCTGATGTTCATAAGCTTATCGCGGTACTTCAGAAGCTTACGGATTCGGGAAACACTGTAATAGTAATCGAGCATAATCTTGATGTTATTAAATCGGCGGATTACATTATTGATCTTGGCCCTGAAGGCGGAAACCGGGGCGGAAAGATTGTAGCCTCAGGAACTCCCGAGGAGGTTGCAAAATCAAAAAAATCCCATACAGGTCAGTATCTGAAAAAATATCTTTAATGCCTGCTGCAAGGAGGTATAAATATGAAATCACCCAATCAGAAGCTGAAATTACTTTATCTTATGGAGATTCTTTTAAAGGAAACCGATGAAGAGAATATGCTTACAGTCAACGAGTTTATAGAAAAGCTTAAGAAACGAGATGTCTCTGCAGAGAGAAAAAGCATTTACGATGACCTTGAATTCTTACGTCTTTTCGGTCTTGATATCGTGACTCACAAAGGCAAAAGCTTTTATTATTATATCGGAGACAGAGATTTTCAGCTTGCAGAGCTGAAGCTTCTTGTTGATGCAGTTCAGTCTTCCAAATTTATAACCGGAAAGAAAAGCATGGAGCTTATTTCAAAAATAGAAGGACTCACAAGTAAAGGCAATGCAAAAAAGCTTCACCGTCAGGTTTTTGTTACAAACCGCGTAAAAACCTTCAATGAAAAGATTTATTACAGCATTGATGTAATTCACGATGCAATTGCAAAAAACAAGCAGATAAAATTCAGATATTTCAATTTTAATACTGATAAAGAAAAGGTCTACAGAAAAGAAGGAGAATTCTATTACGAATCCCCCGTTGCCCTTACCTGGGACGATGAAAACTATTACCTTATAACCTATAAGAGCAAATACGGAAATTATGCTCATTACAGAGTTGATAAAATGGATAATGTTGGAATCTGCGAAGAAAACAGAAGCCTTGCTGAAGAAAGCTTTGATTTATCAAAATACGTAAAATCCGTATTTTCTATGTTCGGAGGCGAAGAAACCGATATTTCCGCTGAATTTGATGACAGTCTCATCGGAGTTATTCTTGACCGTTTCGGAAAAGACATACCGGTTATAAAAGGAGATAACGGGCGTTTCAGATGTCACTTTAAAGCGGCTGTGAGCGATCAGTTTTTCGGATGGTTCATTTCATTCGGAACACGGGCAAAAATTCTCTCACCTGAACCGGTGGTCAAACAAATGAAAAAAATGATATCTTCTCTTAATGAGGTATATGATAATGATAAGTGAAAATACAGTTAAAAAAATACTTAAATTCCGTGATGACAGAAACTGGAAGCAATTTCATTCTCCCAAGGATCTGGCAATATCCATAAATCTTGAAGCTTCTGAGCTTCTTGAGGTTTTCCAATGGAGCGGCGAAGATATATCCTCCGAGGGAAAGCTTGATAAAATAAAGGAAGAGCTTGCAGACGTGCTTAATTACTGCATTCTTATGGCAGATGCCTGCGGACTTGATACTGATGAAATAATTCTTGATAAAATCAAAGTAAATGAAGAAAAATATCCAGTCAGCGAGGCTTACGGAAGAAAAGACAAATATTATGAGTTAAAGAAAACCGAGGATGATTAATCATCCCCGGTTTTGTTTTGATATGTTATTTAACAAAGTACTTGATTGTCATATCAGATTTAGGAGTCATATAAGCCATACTCTCTGAATTTTCTGCTCCGAATGCCTTTGTTGCTGCAAGAACAATTTTATTGTTAACAATATTAAGCTTGGAAGCATCAAGCTTTGCAATAAAGTATTTATGAGTGTTACCAGTAATAACTTCATCTATTGTAAAGCTTCCCAACTCAACAGGCTTTCTCTCATCGGTCCATTTTCCGGAAAACTCCTTGTGATATCCATCCGATTTAACCGAAGAATAAGTATCAAAAGCAGAACGGTGCCACTGTATTGTGGTGGGAGCAACTGCTGAATAGAATATATCGGCTGTTATTTCAGCATCTGTTATAATACTGTTTTCAGGTAATGCCGAGAGATCAAATTCCTGATATCCTACGTATTCCTGTTCTACCGTTAAGTTCACATGCCAATTGTGTGTGGGAGAAACAGCCTTTGGACCGCTGTTTCCGGTTTGTATTTGATCATTAATTCTTAAAATTCCACCCTCGGAAGCTGCAAGTGTAAGTGTTTTAAGCTCTCTGAAATTAACAGTATACACCTTGCTTTCTCCAACAAGAGGTTTGACGGTTATTGTATTTCCTGTTACTGTAACCTGACTGGTTTCTGCTGTTGCAGTAGCAGTTATAACAGGAGTACTTTCATTGGGTTCAACACCATAGTAATACTCTGTTACTTCGGAATCAAATCCTACAAGTGCAACGCCGACGAGCTTTATTTCTCTGAGTGTTGCATCAGATGCACCCGGA
>JAZQFU010000315.1:0-3995 GCA_045539675.1 Clostridia bacterium
AAGCCGCTGCTGTATTGGCAGTCTATGACGAAGAAGGAAAAATGATAGTCCCCTTTGCTGAAGCTATAGATGTGAAGACAGAGGATGATACGCCGGTATCTTTTCCCGTTGAGCTTCCCGCTGAAGGCGTAAAGGCAACGGCAATGGTATGGGAAAGTGCGGAAAAGCCTGTTCCCATAGGTGATATTGTAATCTATGAATCGACGAAAAATATATATGATTATAAAGCGATAAACAGCTCCTTTGAAGGAGATGCAGAGCTTAACCTTGAGATTATAACCGAAGAGGAGAAGGAAAAGCTTAAGGCGGAGCTTACCCTTTCAGGCGGGGAAAGAGAATTCTTAACGGGAATTATCGTGAAAGACCCTGACGGAGGTATCAGATATCTTGGGGGAAGCATAACCGAAAACGGAACTTCACTTTTTGAAATTCCTCTTGATTATACCAAAATCGGAAAATATACGGTTATCTGCGGTGTTGAGCGCGGAGGAACGGTATCAAAGGAAATTGATTATTATTCTTCTGCATACATAAATGAAAAAACAGAGGAATGTATAAATTCGGAATCCGCAACCTCAGAAACAGCGGCAGACTTCGTTGAGCTTTTCGGCGAATATCTCGGATTTGATACGGCTTCCTTCAGCGAGCTTTCCGATAAAGAAAGAAGCCTTGAGCTTTTTCTTGAGCAAAAGGTGCTCCTTGAGAACGGAATATATAATTCCGTTGAGGAAATGAAAAAAGGCTTCCTTACCGCAATTGCAATGGAAAAGCTTTATGAGGGAACGGATACTGATAAAATTCTTAAGGAAAGCGGAATATTTGAGCTTCCCGAAAATGTTTCCTATGTTCTTTCCGAGGTGCTTTCCTCCGAGGGGATGAAATACATTTCAGATGAGCTTAAGGGCTCAGATTTAAGACTTCCCTCAGAGGTGACTGCATATGTGCGGGAGCTTGCGGTTCTGGGAGGAATATATAAGGCGGAAAGCTATCTTACGGTAAGCGGAATTTTAAGCCGCTTCGGTGAGGAGCTGGGAATAAATACGGCAGAGCTTGAAGCTCTTAAAAGCCCTTCGGCGGTTTCAAGAGGAATTATGAATAAAAGCTATGATTCTCTTGAAGACCTTATGGCGGCGGTAAATAAGCTTATTACCGAAAGAAAGAGAGCTGAAGCCAATGTCACCTCAAAGCCCTCCGGCGGCGGAGGCGGTGGCGGCGGTGGAGCCGGAAAAATTAATATCAATACCGAAAGCCCGAAAAAAGAAGAAAATAAAGAAGAAGTAAAAGAAGAGAAAAAAATAAGCTTCCCCGATGTTAAAGAGAATGACTGGTTCTACGGTGACGTTATGTGGGCGGCGGAAAAGGGAATTTTCATAGGAACAGATACAGGGGAATTTCTCCCCTTTATGAATCTCACCTTTGAGCATGTTTCCATTATTTTCGGCAGAATGGGATATGCGCCCTGCGAAAATAAAGAAAAAAGAGATATAACCAGAGCAGAATTTGCGGAGTATCTTTTCCGCAATAAGGTAAAAGACGGAAGCTTTACCGATTCAAAAAAATGGATTGAAGCCTCGGGAATCTTTAAGGGAGATATAAACGGCGATATGATGTATGATAAGCCCTTTACCCGTGCTGAATGCTGTACTGTTTTAAGGAGGCTTGAAAATGAGGAAAAATAATTTAATACTTTTACTTTTCGTTCTTCTGCTTTCCTTATGCACAATTGGTGTTTACGCAGAAAACGGAGAAGCAACGGAGCTTCTTTACGGCATCGGAGCCATAGACGATACGGCTCTTGAAATATTAAGCTCAGAGGAAGAAATAACAAGAGGAGAGTTTGCGAAGCTCCTTTCATCTGCCGCAAAGCTTGAATTTGAAGGAGAAATAAGCTTTTCGGATGTTTCGGATGATAATCCTTACAGGGATGCAATAGAAAAGGTAAGCGGAAGCGGATTTATGAAGGGAAACGGAAGCGGCTGCTTTAATCCCGACGAAAAAATAAAGGAAATTGATGCACTTGTTACCATACTCCGCGTTCTGGGATATGAGGAATACGCAGGGCATCTGGGAGGCTATCCCACAGGCTACCTTTCGGTAGCAAAGGCAACGGATATAACCTCAGGCACATCGTCAGTATCCTTATCCGAAAATATAAAAGCAGATAAGCTGGCAATTCTTTTAAAAAATATGCTCAACGAGAGAATGTATGAGATTTCAAGTGTAGGCTCCGACGGATATTCTCTTGAGCCTTCGGAAAAAACCTTTCTTTCCGCTCATTACGGTATCGAAAGAGTTGAGGGAATCATGACTGCCGGAACAAATTCAACTCTTGAAAAAATCATTCAGGCAGGCGGAGTTGTTATCGGCGACAGATTCATTCAGACCGATTCGGAGGAATACGACGGATATCTGGGTTATAGAGTTGAGGCTTACTATCGTGATGAAACGGATGAAATGGTATATTTATCCGTAAGCGATAAGAATAAAACCTTTACGGTAAGCTCTGAGGATTACTTAAAAACCTCGGGTACGGAAATTTATTACGAAAAGGGCAATAATTCCGTAAGTGTGAGCTACTCTAAGGAAGCATATATTCTTTATAATAACAGAGCGGTTCCCGCAGCTGATTTCAGTCTGAAGCTGTTTGATATTAAAAACGGCGATATAACCCTTATAGATAACAACCGTGACGGAAAATATGAGGTTGTTTCCATAAATGAGTTCAAAACCCTTGTTGTTGATAACGTAGATTCGGTTAATATGCGAATTGATTTTAAATACGGCGATAAGAGTATAAAAAGGGAAGACCTTGAGGATAAGGTTATATTTGAAAAAGACGGACTTACGGATATAACCTGGCTTCACGAATGGGATGCTCTTGACGTTAAGTATGATGCAAAGGGCAGCGTGGTTTCCATTTACCGTGCGGGAGAACTTAAGAGTGCGGTTATAAAAAGCATTTCCCTTGACAGCGAGGAAAGCACACTTACCCTCGAAAACGGCGAGGTTATAATAATTGCACCGCAGGCAGCTTCAAGATTTAATGACGGTAACCTGAAAACGGGAGAAGCATATCTTTTAAGCATAAATAAAGACGGTTTCGCGGTTGCATATACAAATTCGGGCACCAATCAGATTGCCGCAATTATGGAAATAAGAGAAATCGGCGGCTTTGAAAAGGATATTGCCCTTAAGTATTATACCTCCGGCGGAGAGCTTAAAACGGTTATTTTGGGAAAATATCTTACCATTAACGATGAGAGAAAAAATCTTTCCACCGCAAGCGGCAGAGAGGAAGTCATTTCAACTCTGAAAAAGGCGGTTAATAACCTTGTAGAGCTTAAAACCGATAAAGCAGGTAATCCGGTAGCCATTGATATTATGGAGGTATGGTTCGACAGATCAATAGACGGCACAAGCGGCGGAAGAACCTATTCCAACAATGCGGTTATAGCAAATAAATCCGGAACCAAGGGCACGGTTTATTATTTTAAAAAGGGTGCTCCGAGACTTGTAGTTCCCGTGGGAATTGATACCGATGATATAAGAAATTATTCTGCAAGAACGGCAAGCTCGTATCCCAATGCAGAAAGTATTCAGGTCACTAAGATGTATAGAAAAAGAGGAAGCACCTCTCCCGAAGCGGATGCAACCATTGACTACAGAACCTCCGCTTCATCCTCAAGCGCCGCGTTTTCCAATTACTATGAACAGCCTGCGCTGATATCCTCTGTTTCAAAGGTATATGATGCTGAAGAAGGTACTGTTTATACAAAGGTTACCTATTTCCATTCAGGTGCGGAAAAGTTCGGATACGCAGATGATGAAGAGGTTATAGGCAATCTTCATCCCGGAGATCTCGTTAATCTTGAGGTAAACGACCGTTCACGTATTGAGGCAGTAAAGGTTTATTTTGACGGTCACAGCGAGGAAAAGAAGATTCTCGCCGGAGGGAACGGAAATACAGGTGCTTCCATATACGGATATTACAGAAG
>JAZQFU010000316.1:0-8050 GCA_045539675.1 Clostridia bacterium
AGGATATGCCGAGGGAGTACCTGTATGATCACCGTCAAAAGAATATTCCTTATTTGTTGAATGCGTTAATAATTCTGTAGCTTTTATACCATAAACTGAAGTCGGTGAAATTGTTACTGTTTCCTCCGAGAATTCTCTGAAATTAACAGTAGTAAGCTTTTCACCCTTATAATATGCATTTACAGCATATCCGCCATACACCTTTTCCACATCGGTCTCAAGATTGAGAACCCCCGCTTTAACAACTACTTCAGGAAGTTCTTCTGCGCTTTCGGGAAGGGTATCAAGACCGTAATAATAATCAGCCTTTAATTCTCCGGGCACAAATCCTGAAACCATTTTTCCACCAACACTTATTTCAGCAATGGAAGGATTCTTTTCAACATATTTTACAGTCATCATAAAGCCATAGCTCGAGCTGCCATTTTGATAATAAAGCTGACCGGTTACCGTTTCATCTTCAATGGTTCTGTATATAATATAGGTTCTTCCTTCATGAATGGTATTGGAGGTTATGTCATCATATGTGGCACCCTGGCTAAGCTCCGCTACCTTATAATCGTCGGACTGAGTGAATCCCTTATAGTTTGCAAAGCTGTTTACCCAGGTTGAATCTGCCTTTATTTCTGCTACAGTTTTTGTTTCCTTCTGAGTACCGTCTCCATTGTAAACCATAACTCCGCTTGCCGCAGGAGCAGTAGTACCTTTATATTCCGATACTCTTACACCGTTAAGCACATATGCAACAGGTGCATAGCCTTCCTTTGCAGGAACATCATATCCCCAATAAACCACGGTCGGATTTGTTCCTCCCATAGGATATGCCGAGTGTGCATCACCGGGAGTACCATCAAAGGAATAATGACCATTTGAATGCGTTACAAACGTAGTAGCTGATGAACTGTAAATTGAAGCCGGGGAAATTGTTACTGTTTCCTTAGAAAATTCTCTGAAGTGAACTGTAACCAACTTTGCACCCTCGTGATAAGCAGTTACTGCCCATCCGCCCATTTCAATTTCATATTTAAGCTCAAACTCGTGAGTTCCTGCTTTTACAGCAACCGCAGGAAGTCCGGAAGCCTCTTCGGGAAGCTCGGAAAGTCCGTAATAGAATTCGGTTTCGGTTGTTCCCCTGAAGAATCCGGAAACCATTTTTCCGTTAACTGTAACTGCGGTAATGGAATCGAAAACTTCCTTTTCAGCCTTAACAGCTTCGCCGATTACTTCGTTTTCGCCGGAAACTGTATAGGGAGCTACGTCAAACTCAAGTCCGAGAATATTCATAGCATCTCTTAAGCCGATTACGAATTTTCCGAACTTATTAGCCTGAAACATTTTCTTTTCGGAGAGAGGATAGGTCTTTTCCCCAACCTTTACTCCAACCTCGTCAGCTTCGCCTTCATAGGAGCCGTAAACATATACGTCTGTTCCGTCTGTGAAGGTGCCGCCGATTGTTACTGCCGCAAAAGAGGTGAGGGTTAAACTTAAGCAAATCACCAGAGCGACAACTGCCGTGAATAATTTTTTCATTTTGCTCTTTCCCTTCTTTTTTATTTTTAAGGGGAGGGTTTTCTCCCCTTTTGTTACTATGATTATTCAGCCTTTACAAGTGCCAGCCAATCCATATTCCACGAACCGAATATGGGATAAAGTGTTATTCTTGTTTTGCCCTTCTTAAGAGCCCACTCTGTTTTAACGGTTGTTGCAGTCCATTCTGCTTCAACTGCACCGTAGCTTCCGGTTTCGGGGAAGTTAACCGTTCCCATTACCCCGTTAGCTTCAACAAGGCTCTGAGTTACGCCGCCAAGACCTGACCAGCCTGCATATTTAACCACAAGGTTATATTTACCCTCTGCGGGAACATCAAATTCCCAGGTGGTAGTAGTTCCGAAGGCATTAAAGCCTGAGTAGCCTGCGCCGCCGGAAAGGAACTTTCTGGTGGTATATACGGTTGCGCCCGAGGTTTTATCAAAGTAATTCTCTGCTTCAACGAAGGCTGCCGCCTGAGCCTTAACCGAATCGTAATCGGGATTTGCCTCAGCAGCATAAATCTTATCACTTAAAGCAGTCAGCTTAAGAACTGCATTTTCGCCTGTGGAGGTTATTGCTTCGTTATTTTCAAAGAGAACAACATCGCCCTTCTTAACGCCCTTAAGACTTACGTTATTGATATCTTCAACCTTATAGAAGCCTGCGGAATTTTCAATGTTTCCATTGAGCATCTTTTTGCCGTCAATATCCATATAACCCGAAAGAGTTGCCTCCTTTTCCTGATCGCTTATACTGTAGCGAAGAGTATAATCCTCTGCTACCGCACCGGGAGCCGGCTTATCGTTGATTAAATATGAATAGTAGCCGTTATATCCGTCAACCTTAAGATAACCGTTATTCCAGCTCCAGTTAAAGCCTCTTGAGCTCTGATTGGGAGCCTCTTCAATTTCGTGATAGGTTCTTAATCTTCTAATCTCGTCTGTTTTTATTTCCGCCTTGAAGGCTTTATCTGCTGAAACGTTGATTTCGTTTTTACCGTAGGCAACGGAAATTTTTTCATCGGAGGTAAGGAATTTTTCACCGTCCATTATAACCGAGGTTGCATCAACAACCATAATACTGTGATCCTTTATTACGATTGCCGCCGCATCAGTCTGAAATCTTCCCGTATCCATAGGTTCATCGCCTGTAGCAACGTATGCCTTCGTGCCGTCCTCGAAGGAGAAATAAACGTATCCTTCTTTTTCCTCGCTCTTAACGTAAGGAGCACCGTCGGAGCTTCTGCGCACATCCATTGTCGCTATCATTTTGGTTTTATTGGTCTTCGGAGTTTCAAACCATACTCTCTTATGAACCTGACTGGTCTGGAATCTCTTCATAAGAGGTGCCTTATCAACCTTATCGGGGCCGGAGAATATATCAAGATAATATCCGGTAACCTTGGGATAATGAACCTTTGCATCAAGCACCGCATTTCCCTTGGTTATTCTTGCACCGTCTCTTTCATTATAGAGGCTTATATCTTCAAAGGCATTGAGCCACCATTCGAAGTTCACCTGATCTCCGTTTGCCGCCTGAAGGTCGTCAATAACAAGGAAGGTATCGGGACGAAGATAGATGAAATGTCTTTTAACCTTATCAATGGGCTCTTTTTTATAAGGTCTTGCACCGCCCCACTGATAATCGAATTCCACGTTATATGCTGCGGTTGCATCTCCCGTTGCCAGATCGAAATCGGGATGAGTTATGAAGTTCACAATGTCTCCCGGTGAGTTTGCAGATGCGGGAGCAACTCCCTTTCCGCCGTCATAGGTGATTGCATTGTGCGCATAGGTTTTTTTGGTATATCCCATATCGAAGGGATATCCGTATCCGTCATAATATCCCGAGTCTATTGCAAGTCTTTCGCCAAACGCCTGAATATGGAAGCTGTTCTGATCGGGATGCGCATGGTTGAAGGAGCCGTAAGGACTCGAACGGAAATAAGCGGAAACCTTATCGTTATCGTTTATTAAATCCGAATGCATTGCCACAACGCCGACATCCTTAAAAACTGTGCTTCTCGGCTCAGATAAGGGAGCCTTTGCCTCAATCTCCGACCAGAGTGCATTTATGAAATAAAGCATATAGGTATTGGTACCTGAAAGGGCAAGCTTTTCATATTTCCACTTTGCATAAGGAGCACCGGCTGTATATGCAATTGCCTTAATTGCAAGAGCGTCGTTTCCGTCGGGCTTTGCACCGTAGGATTCATCACCGAATTCGCACTCGGTATTTGCAGACATCTGGTATACGGGAACCTTCCAGGAGTTTGCGCGGAATGCTTTATCTGCTGTGCTGAAGCCTGTAAGCTTATCAAGGGTATATGCAAGAAACATATTTCCAACGTAGCTCCAGTAAGCCATACCGCCCGAATAATTTCCGTCCTCATAGGAATGGGGAGACTCGAGATTTACAAAAAGAGGCATCCATTCGGCAAAAAGCTCGTTTGCTACGGGAAGGTCTCCTGCTGTTGCAAGGCAGGCAACCAGAAGCATGGTAAGTGCCGTCCAGCCGTGAGAAAGATATGGGCTGTCGCAAAGACGGGCAATACTGTCTGAAAGTCCGCCGGAGGGATTTTCCAACACTATCATTCTCTGCTTTACCGATTCAAGAATCTTTACTCTTTCCTCGGGGGTAAGCAGGTCATATATATAGTCGTAAACAAGTGCAGTATCATACATAAGCTGACGGAACATTGTATCGCCGTTTTTATAGGCGGTTTTTCCGTTAACATCCCATGAGGCAATCTCTAAAACCTGCTTTTTGGCAAATTCACCGAATCTTTTTTCTCCGGTTATTGCATATATAAACGCAGTATCATAAGCGGCAGCAGATGCGGTTGTAGGCTTATTCTCGCCATAGATTTCGTTTGCAAGATATGCCTCGGAAAGCTTATAGGCTGTATCAAAGACTTTTTTTGATTCGGGATATTTATCCTTAATTGCTCTGTCTTCAGCAAGAGTTGCCTTGGTTATTCCGATTCGGGGATGACCTTTTTTACCAACCTCATCCATAAGCTTGTTAAGATCGGGAAGAGGGAAGGGATAGCACTCGGGAAGAATCCAGAATTTCGAAGGCTCTCTCCATTTGGAAACGCCGGAATCAGTATGATAGCGAACGCTCCACCAATAGGTTTTTCCCGCTTCAAAAACATGAGGGAAGTTATAGTAATTAACCGTCAGGCCTCTTTTCTCATAAGCAATATTTTCCATTTCGGGATCGGTTGCAACAATCAGGTCATAGCCCTGGGCATTGGTTGAAACCGGCCAGGAAAATGAAGGAGGATTCTGCTCGCAGGCATAATTCTCAAAGGGTCTGAACTTCCATTCTGTATCAAGTATACGATAGCTTTTATTTGTGGTTCTGTCTTCCCAGGTGAAGCTTCCCTCATCCGAAAGGGCAAAGCCGGGAAGAACAGCAGCCGAAAGCATACTTATACAAATTAATATGGAAAGTATTCTTTTCATTATTCATCCTCTCCTTCCGGTATGGTAATCATAACTGTCTGCATATCCTGATTCCAGCCCACATCGTATTCAAGTGCCTCTGCAACGAAGCGGACGGGAACATAGGTTCTTCCGTTTATTATTTTTGCGGGAACATCAAGAGTTTTTGCGCTGCCGTTAACATAAGCCTCCGTGCCGTCTACGGTAAGCTCTATTGTTTTGCCGTTTCCTTCAGCGGTTGCCTTTCTTTCTTCACCGTTCCAGGTTACCTTCATCTGAAAGAATTCAAAAAGGTCTCTGAAGGGAAGAAGAACTCTTCCCTCAATATTTACGGGTGCATCGGTGAAATATTCGTATTCACCGTTTAAGGTAATATTTATTCTTCCTTCTACGGGACGGGGTGTGGGAGCATCCACGAGGGGTGCCGGAAGCCCTTTATCGTTAAAGGTCTTTACCGCCGCTCCTCCCGAGGGAAGCTTCTGAGGATATCTTTCGCCCCAGGTCTTCCACGCAAAGGAGGTTACGGGCATTGAAAGAAGAGCCGCACTTAATACTAAAGCTGTTATTTTCTTTTTCATACTCTTCCCTCCTATTCACCTATAATTGTTATGGAATAAATGGTTGCCTGATGGGTATGAATGAGGAGCCTTGTAGCACCGTCGGTAACAAGATTTCCCGATTCATCAAAATATGCCGTGCGGATATTTGAAAGGTCGCCTTCCTCAACCCGGTTGTTGGTTCTGTTATAATAAACCTTCGGAGAATACTGAGCATATGCCATAAATTCCTCTGACCAGGTTCCCGGCGCTGAGGGAATTTCATAAACGAAATCAAATCCGTCGTCATATTTTCTTACTGCATAAGCCTTCATAATAAGCTTGGGACTGTTATAATAGGTATGTTCATCCTTTTTGGCGTTATAATTAAGAACTGCTCCCTGAGTATCGGTTTTCGCTCTGTAGTGCATATGGAACATATCTATGATATCTTCATCGTTAACACCGTAGCGGATAACATCGCCTCTTATAAGGTCTGCGCCGCTTATTCTTTTTCCGTCAAAGGTGGTGGTTACGGTTGTATCCATAAATCTGCTTTCATAATTGCCTGCACGCCAGAAGCTTAACTTATAAACCTGAACACCGTCATTGTTTACCGCCCTTGTAACCTTATCTATAACTGCAAGTCTGGTGGTCTGGCTGATTGAGGAGGCACCACCCGAAACACTTAAGGCACCAACCTTTGAAACTACAGATTCGGAATCGGTGAAATAAGCTGTTATGGTATACTGATGCTTATCAACTATGTTGTTTCTTGAGCCCACCCAGTAGTTATCGGGATTATTGAAGCGTTCCTCGGTATCCGTAAAAACAGGATGTGCAAAAAGTTTAACGCTGTTTGTAAGAATAAACTTTTCCTCAAACTGCGAATATGGATTTGTTCCGCCCGAGTTATGGGCTGTACTGCTGCTTGCGAACTTATGCCACAGACAGTTATCTCCGTCTATATTATCAATAGAACCGGGAACTCCGGGTTCATGCATAACCGTATCGAAGTAATCAATTTTTCCTTCGCTGTCGGTTTTGAATAAAAGCATCTGGCAGAACTCAGTATTATTTGCTCTGTTCTGCATATCGGTTTTTGAAGCTTCCTTAAGCCTTTCAATAACCTTACTCTGATTATCGCTTATAATAACCCCGTCAATCTTAACTCTCTTTGCAAGCTCATAAACGGTTTTCTTTCCGTCCTGAGTCATAATTCTTATGAGTGCAGAGGAATCATCGAGGGTTTCTTTATAACGTACGTTTATTACCATACCCCAGTTGGCTCCGCTTGCAGAACCCTTCTTGAAGCCTGCTATATATCCTTCCTTCGTCATATAGAAGGTATAGGTGCTTCCTGCTTCAAGCTGACCTGCTATATAGCCGTATGAACCGGAGGAAACCTTATAGGTTTCTCCCTTTAAGGTAACATACATTCCATTATCCTCGAAGGTGCCTTCAACTACGCCCGAAAGAGTCTGAGATGAAATATTTACTCTTATCATAGTCTGGGGAGCATCAGGAAGAGTTTCATAAACAGTAAGCGTATTGCCCTTCTTTATGGATCCAAAATCAGACATTACACCCTCTGAATCATAGAATTCAATATAGGGTTCGTCAATCTCGGGAATAAGGGTTGTTATCTCTTCGCTGTTCATATCTTCAACCTTATACTCAAGATAATCTATATCTGAAACAACAATGCTTCTTCCTGCGCTGATTTTAATAACATCAAAGCCGCTTTCCCCTCCGTTATCAATAAGGGTTACGGTACCATCCATAACCGCACCGTTCTTATCTTTGAAGATATCGGTATTGAAGGGAGTTCTTGTTGCCGCCATATTGAAAATTACCGCCGCACTTACGGGATAAGAATATTTAATCTTTTTACCCTCAATTTCGGTAACTACGGAATTTCCTTCAATTGCAGTAATATCCGCTATATCAATAACCTTAACATTATTTTTGTTTTCTTTTTCAAATATTGCAACGAGAATATCGGTATCGAGTGCATAATATGCTTCCACATTAAATCCTAAAAGTGCTTCGGGATTAAGCTTGCCGATATCAAAATCCTTGCCGTTGATTCTTATATTCCAGGGAGGAACATCGTTATCACCGTAAAGCTTTGTTGCATCGGTTCCTTCAACTATACCCTCTTCGATTCCCGTGCGGTAAAGACCGCTGAGAAGGGTTTCGTTTGTTTTTTCAATAACAAGCTTATCGGAGGAGCCGTAAACCACTCTTCCCATAAGAGGAACAGTAAGCGCACGCTTAAAGAAAATCACCGTAGCTTCGTTGGTTAATAAGGTTGCATTGTTTATTGCTTCATTCTTAATTATTCCCAGTCTCTTTGCCTGCTCAATATATCCGAAGGGATATCCGCCAAGGGAATCTGCAATAACGTCATAGCCTAATGCACGTATAATAAGGGTTATAGCCTCATAGCCTGTAACCACCCTGTCTGCACCGAAGGTTCCGTCAGAAAATCCGGAAACTATTCCTGCATCCGACATTGCATTGATATAAGGA
>JAZQFU010000317.1:0-12994 GCA_045539675.1 Clostridia bacterium
GCCACGGCTCAGTTTGCCCATTCTGAATCAATTTTTCCTATCCCCTGAAAAAAAGGAGAAAAAACATGAAAAGAATCATCGCACTTTTACTTGCAGTATTAACTCTTGCGGCAATTACCGCAGGTGCAGCAGAGGGAGAAAATGAGGTAATGCTCATTCAGGAAGCTCCCGCAGCAGAAGCAGTTACAGAAGAAACAGTAACCGAAGAAATTCCCTTACCTTCAGTTGTTTTCCAGACCGGAAAAATCACCGAAGTAACCGAAGAAGCAATCACAATTGAAATCGCTGAAGGCGAAGAGCTTGTTCTTAACTATGATGCTTCTACATATCTTATTGATGCAAACACAATTCTTCCTCTTGACCTTAACGGAAGAGAAACCGACGATGTTGCAGTATTCCATGCTGATGCAATGACAATGAGCCTTCCCCCCCAGACCTATGCATTCGTGATTTTAGGAAACATTAAGGAAGATACCGTTCTTCCTCTCTATACCGAAGTTGAAGATGTTAAGGAAGCTGAAGACGGAAAGGTTATCGTTGCAGATAACGGAACAAAAGAAATCAAGCTTTTAAATACAGCTGAAATCTCTCCCTATCTTGCAAGAAATATCGTAACCGTTGCAGATGTTAATAAGGGCTCCAAGCTTCTTATGTGGTACGATGCAATCACCATGAGCATTCCTGCATATGCAACCTGCGAGAAAGCAGTTCTTCTTGCAGTAGGAAGCGATATCAGAATCGGCGGAGTAGACGTTAACTATAACGAAGGCGAAGAAGCTTATACCGATGAAAACGGCGTTGAAATGATTCCCTTAAGAGTAGTTGCAGAAGCTTTAGGCTTCGAGGTTATCTGGAATAACGATGAAAGAAGCGTAACCTTAAAGAAGGAAACCTTCACTTCACTTATTACCATCGGCGATGAAAACGGCGGAATCAACAGAGCAAGAATCCTTATGCAGGCAAAGCCCGTTATTAAAAACGACAGAACCTTTGTTTCCATGGATTACTTCAAGGCACTTGAAGAGGCTTTGAGTATATAAAGATATCATCTGAATATTAAAAAAGCATCTCCCGGACGTAAAATCCGGGAGATGCTTTTTCTTTTAAGCTCCCCGACGGCTAGCTATCGTCAGAGACGGAAACATTGATATTATCGAGGGTTCCCGAAAGGGTAACATGGGTATAATCACCATGAGAATGGGAAAATTCTCTTAATGCATCGTTGAAAAATGCTTCTGCTTCCTGACGAAGAGACCGTACTCCGAATTTCTCAACCTCTCCGGATGCGGCATTTAAAAATTCCTGCATCAGATGAGTTTCTATACGTGTCACATAGAGAAGATGGGATTTCGCTGCCAGGTCACCGATGCATTTTGCGGCAATATCTTTGATTACCTCTCCGTCAAGTGAATCGAATTTCATTATTGCGTTCATACGGCTTACTATTTCTTTTTTAAACCTTCCGCTTTCCGCAAGAAGAACCTTTGCGGCTGCAGTTTCTTTTCCGATTTTGCGGGCAATATTCCCTTCATTTTCAATCTCCGGAATAGTATCCCTGAAATCCTCACCTGCCGAAAAGCCGATTGATTTTTTTTCTTCAAGCTCAATATTGCTGGTGAAAAATATAATACAACCTGATAAATCATAGAAGGTGTTTCCGTTCCTGAGGGTTTTTCCGTTGGTTTCCTGTCTTCCCGTTTCCATAGCCTGCATAATTGCTTCAGTAATATCGTTGCTTAACGCTTTTTCTATTTCCTCAAATACGAAGACTGTATTCGGGTTTTCTTCCAGAATACTGAAAACCCCCGGTTCATTAAAGCCTACGTATCCCGGTGCGGCACCCGTAAGTCTGGTTATATCTGCTCCTGATTTAAAGGGAGTGCAATCAACGGGGCGGTACGCAAGCCTGTTTTCAGGCTTAAGCATTTTGTTTATTTCCTTAACAAGAACAGCCGCCATTGCTGATTTTCCCGTTCCTGTGGGGCCGTAAAGAAAAATGCTTAAGGGGCGCTGTTTTTTCTTGGTTGACAGATGGTTGCATACAAGATGAGCAATTTTTTCAACAATTTCATCCTGACCGAAAATTTCCTTCTTTATGTTTATTATAAGCTTATCCTTATCAATGGAAATATAGTCGTTTCCGGAAACGGGAACCGTCAGACTTTCCCGGTCGTATTGTATTTCAGGCTGAGGCGGAGGCTCAGATGTGGCTTCAGTACGGGCGTTATGTGAATTTCGATTACGTTCCTCGGTGGAAGTATCGTTTCGGAAGCTTTTTAAAAACCGTTTCATTTCCGCAAAGCTTGAAAACTTTGCCGTTCCCAGCTGTGCCCAGCTTCTGATTTTTCTGTCTTTGCCCGTATATTCCCGTGGCGGGGGATTGCAGGTAAGAGTTATAACTCTTGGGGAGTAATGCCTTATTTCAATGCTGCTTATACAATTCCCGAAGGTTTCCGGCATTCTCACGTTATCGAGAATATAAAGACCCGGGCAGCTTCTGAGCTCCCTGTGAAGTTCTTCAAAGCCTGCATCATCGCAGGAAATCATTTCGTTCCAGATTTTCAAAACGGCACCTCCTTATACAGTTTTGGATTCACGGAAGCCTTTTATTATATTTTGAAGAGCTTTAACCGTGTCGCCCGTGAGATTTGAAAGAGTAGCTCCGCAAACAGGACAATCCTTTTCCGGCGTTTGCTCTATTGCAAGAGTTCCAACGGGAAGTGAAAGCTCTCCTTCTTCCTTAAGAAGCCTGCCTATGGGTTCGAAGGCGGAAGGAATGAATTCCTCACGGCATCTGGTCATAAAATAATTGCGGTCTGCATATGTCTTCAGGATTCCGTAATAATCGGTCTCCTTTTCCTTATAGCATAATATACAAAGGGCAAGATACGTTTTTAATGAATTCAGATTATCGGTTACCCATACTGCGGTTCCTTCGGAAGAGCCGCCGTGAGAAAGGCTTTCAGAAAAGATTTTTTTATATCTGGTCTTAAGCATACACATACAGCATGATTCTGTAAGTCCGGGATAGGTAAATACTACCTCATGCCCCTTTCCCTTCGGGTAAATCTGAGCTCCCAGATAGGGGATTTCGAATTTACGGCTTAAAAGCTCACAACGGAGCTGAGCTTTTGCATTATCCGTGCATCCGCATAAAATAATATCTTCAGGGGCATGACGGTCAAGTTCTGTGCGTTGTGCAAAATCTCTGTCGCTTAAGCTGTCATCAAGAAATTCAGGAAAGCAGCAAATATGTGCCGCAGGATTGATATCAAGCAGCTGCTTTTTTATAACCTCTGCCTTAAGCTTACCGATTTCGGATGAAAAAGCTCCCTGGGTGGCAATATTTGAAGCCTCTACCTTATCCCCATCGAAAAGATAAAACTCCGATACACCGCAACGGGCAAGAGAAAGAAGAAAGTTTCTTGAACCTCCGCAGCCGATACAGATTACCGCTTTCTTTCTCATTATATGGAAGGGTAAAGCCGATGAAAGCCTTGAAAAATGAGCGGCAGCCTTATTTTCGGCTTCATATACATTGGATTTGACTTTTTCTTTTTCAAAAATCAGGGGCTGATTATGAAGCTTAACCGAACGGCTTACGGTATAGGGATATATGCGGATATTTCCGTTAAGCTCCGGCGATACCTGAACGATTGGAGTAAAAAGCTCTCCGCCCACATCCATAGTTTCAATTATACGCTCAGCCAGTCTGAGGTCTCCTCCCGAGGGGCTTGTTGCACCGTTGGGATGAGAGTGAATAACTCCGATAAAACGGATTCCCTCGTCGTTCCATTTATGTATAACACGGTTGAGAGCATCGGTATCCATGGTGTATGAACATCCGGTGCGGAGTGCAGTGCTGTCGAAATAGTAGCGGTCAATATGAATTCCGTCTGTAGAGCCGAGAATGCCGCCCCACTCGGGCTTACGTGCTCCTATTGTTGAACGGATGCCGTTGAGCACCTCTCCGGTCATAGTCCATTTTTTTCCTTTTTTCTTAAAGCTAAAGCTCATAATAATTCCTCCGTTCTAAAATGATATAATGCCCTTTTTGGCAAGCTTTTTCTGTATGTCGGCAAAGTTGCCGCCATGCTTTATATAATAAGCTGTGATTTCTGTCCAGCTTTTTGCAACCTCTCTTATATCTTCGAGCTCGTATACATTCTGCGACCAGCATATATACTGAGGCATTTTTGTTTGCGGAAATCCGAAGTGCAGTCTTCTTAAAATCTGTTTTACAGCCGATTTGTTTTCATCAATGGGCTCAGTAAGGCGATGCATGGGGAGCCTTGTTTTATAGTTTATATCAGAGATTATATATGCTCTCCATCCAAGAGCCTGTCCCAGATCAAGAAAAAGGAATTCAACATCCAGAGAGCCGTCATGGGTAAGATAATAGTTCTGTTCATATTTCATATAAAACACCTCTTTTTACAGATTGAAGCCCGGTACAGGTATTCCTGTATCCAGATATTGCTGAATGGAGCCTGCCCACATTCTGCAAAGCTTCTTTGCATTTTCAGGGGTTGTTATGGGATTTGTCCAGCAGATATAGTATCTTTCGGAATAACTGTCGTAATTAAGGTGCAGGTCTTCCGGAAAGCATTCTCTGCGGAGGGAGGGGTGCCTTTCAACAAAGCAAAAATATTCACCGTCATACTTTTCAATTGTGAAAACGTATTTGTTGTCATAAATCCCTTTTATCGTTGAAGCATAATGAGTATATCGGAATCCGCAGGGCTTTTCAGATTTGTTTATATCGAAGCAAAATACTGCAACAAGTATCCAGAATATCAGTTGAATAATAACAGTCAAGATAATTTCCTCCCTCCGCAGGTCGGAGACTGTAAATGAACTTATTTTACAGTCTCTTTTTCAGATTAATGCCAGGTGCCCGATTCGAGCTCGCCCTGTCTGCCGCCGTGCCAGGTGCCCGATTCAAGCTCGCCCTGTCTGCCGCCTGAGAATGTTCCTTTAATAAGATTTCCCTGTAAGTTTGTTTTTTTCATTTTAAATTCCTCCTGTTAATTTGTTTTTATAAATACAGCCCTGCATCTTTCGCATACATATGTGGTTTCGTTTCCTTTACTGTGAGACGGATGGCTTAAAAATCCGCATACGGGACATAATTCCTTATCCTTCATTTTTGTCATCTGCCTCCGTTTTCCTTCCAGTTGATATAAATGGGGCATTTTTCCATTTCATCGGATTTACAGAAATCGCGGTAGGTAGCTGAAGAAACCTCACCTTTTTTCAGCATACATATATCCTTGCCTCTTTCATCCGAGTAATAATCGCAAGCTTTCATTTCTTTTCCTCACACTTTCTGTAGTAATTGTATAGAGCATTAAAATCCCTTACCGAAAGATTATTTTCCTCTCAGTCGTAGGGGTCTTTGCCGCTTCCGCCGCAGTCGGCACATGTAACGGTACCGTCTTTGCAATAGCCGCATTCCTTTTCAGGGTTGCGTGGGTCTTTTCGGGTTCCTCCGCATACGGGGCAGACTTCCTTGCCCGTACCCTTGCAGATTCTGCAATTTGCCATTTTAATCACCTCCCTGTCTGCTTCTTGTGGTGTCATTTTACATTTTCCTGCCAATAAAGTAAAAACAAAAAAGTGCATAAAACGCCAAAATGCAGTAAATGAGAGAAATAAAAATTATGAGGAAATATTGACCGTGAACTTAGCTGATGATATAATTAATGAAAACGGGGGGATGAGAATGAGCAGTCTGTGGGTAAATGATTACATAAGAATAATGGAAAGCTGTGAAGGAAATTTCACGGATTATATTACGGAATTATCTTTGAAAAATAAAATTCCCAAAAGATTCACCGTTCTTATGCTGGGGATTTTCTGCGAGGAAAATCCTTACGGATATGTGGAAATGTGGCTGGAAAATCTTGGAATGGATGGACTTACCCGCCGCAATCGCTCAGATGCACTTTTTATTTTCTCTTATGAAGCATTGAAGAATACTCCAGCTGCTGAGAGACAGGCTCGGTTTATCGGTTATCTCAACAGTTATTTCGAATGGCAGGAGAAGCAATCCGGTGAGGTTAAAGAAAAAAATGCATATCCCGAGGTGAAAACCTTGGGAGAGCTTTACGCCCGCCTTCAGAGAAATTCCTCGGAATCTCCGTCAGGAACAATGAATACAGTAAAAACCGATAAAGCAGCGGAGGATATGCTCAAGAAAATCATTGAAGATGGCGGAGGCGTTTCCGAATATCTTGATTATCTGAGAAACGATGAGGCAATAGGGGATTATAACAGGAAGGCTACCCTGTATATTCAGAAAATGCTTTACGGAATGCTTAAAAGACCTCTTGATCTTATATGTGAGCACAATCTTCCGGAGGATGAGGAGCTTAAGAAAAGCTATCTTGATGCCAGAAGCCTCGTTCTGGAGAATAAGCTTGCATTCGACAGATTCGTTAAATATAATAAGCTCTTTATTAAAAATACGGATGACGGCTTCAGAAAATTTGCTGCCTCAAAAAAAGCTGTCAGAGTAACCGAATGTATAGAGTATTTAAAAGATAAGCCCATTGCATATAACCGTCTTTTCACCGATTTTTATTATTTTATAACGGGGAAGAAATACGGCTCGGTTGAGGATATAATGACCAGGGAAGGAAAAGAACGGGGTTATGAAGAAACGGAGCTTCCCGAGGATGTTTATATAAATATTTTCGGTGACTGTATTCAGTGCGATAATAAAATAATAACCTTTTTAAAAAGAGCAGTATCGGGAAGCGTTTATATTAGCAGAAGCTTTCTTATTCTTTTCGGGCTTTATTCAGGCTTTAATGCGGAAAAACTCAATAAGGCACTTTCGGAAAGCGGCTTTGATGAGCTTTCTGAAAACAATAAGCTGGATAAATCTGTTATGGAAATTATGGAATACGAAATAACAGATGCCTTAAGAGATACTGTGAATACCGTGAATTTTCTTAATCGCATTATTCCTTCTGCAGAGGGAAAAGCGGAAAGCATATATGAGGATGCCCCGGATATCGGCGAAGAGGAACGGGCAGCATATAACGAAGGAATTCAGGACGTTAAGCAGATTCTTAATTTTGCGGGATATATAGCAGACGGGGATGACCGCAGACTGAGAGATATTTTCAGCTCGGTTCCCACAAGAAAAAGGATTGCCGAGCTTTCAGATACAGCGGTAGGAAAGCTCAGCAGAATGAGGCATTAATATGGATGAGGCTTTAAGAATTCTTAATGAAAACGGCTATACGGTCAGAGGGCTTTTAAGTTCGGGAGCTTACGGAGCCTGCTGGTTCGTAAAAAAGAATAATGAAAAAAGCTTTGCGGCGAAAATATATAACGGAGCCTCCGACGATGAGCGTTTTCAATGCAGGCACGAAAACCGTGTGTATTCAGAGCTTCACGGAGACGGACTCGGGGCAGACTGGCTTTTTAAAAGTGAAGGTCTTGAGCTTTGCGGAAGAAGTTTTCTTCTTTTGGATACCTTTGAGGGATGCACCTTAAAGGAATATCTTTCACTTCCCGGCCTTTCCGTTGCGGATAAGCTGGAGGTTCTTATTTCCGCCTGCAAAGTGATTTCAAATATGCATAAAAGAGGATATCTGCATCTTGATATAAAGCTTTCCAATTTTTATATATCGGAAGAAAGCGGTCTTGTGCGACCCCTTGATATGGGAAGTGCCGTGAAAATAAAGAAAAGAAGTCTTGATGAGCTTATGAAGGAGCCGGGCTTTATTTCCACCTACGGCTTCTGCTCAAAGAGGGTTCGCGAATTCAACAGTCTTCGCGAAAAATACCGATGCCGAAGAGGCGGTAACGGATATCTTATAAGCGAAGATAAAGCGGATTATTTCATAAAACTGGGAAACAGTATAGATAAAAGAGATGATGTCTTTGGTCTTATCTGCTGTGTGCTTTCAGCCTTTTCGGAGGGAAAAAGGGAAGGCTTTAATGAGAAAATCCGTTTTTATGCAGAAAGAGGAGAAGTATCTCCATATATGGCAGAAGGGCTTCTGGAGTTAAATGCCGCAATAAAAAAGGCGGACGCCGATGCCAATGAGGTTATTTCCTTTGAATCGGTTGAGGAGCTTGTGAATAAGCTTGAGGAATTAAAAGCTACTGAGGAGAATAAAGGTATTACCCCGGGAATAATCAGAAAACACGCAGAGGAATATTATAACAGACATTTTGCAGATGAAGAAATAAAAAAAGACCTTTTTACGGGCGTCCGAAAAAACGGAGAAGACTCACGAGAGCTTGCAGAACCGGTGCTTTCGGGAAAAGAAAAAAATATTGCGCTTACGGGAACGGGCGGTTCGGGAAAAACAACTCAGCTTATTTCACTTTTTTCACGTTTGTTGAATGAGGGCAATGCAGTTCCCGTGTTTCTTAATCTCAGCGGCTTTGACGAATCGAAAAATTATATACTTAATCTTTTTATGCTTGAATATACGGGAAGGGGATATTGTGAAACGGATAATCTTAAACCGGTTATCCGAAGCTTTTTCCTTAACAATAAAGAAAAAAGCTTTATTTTCATTCTTGATTCCCTGAATGAAACCTCTTCTGAATTCACCTCATATCTTTATGATAATATAAATTTCCTTGCAGGCTTTGAAAATATCCGGGTGGTTGTTGCATTGAGATTTGCATTACCTTCAGCTTTGCACAGATTTTCAGAGTTTAAGCTTCTTCCCATAAGTAATGAGAAGCTTTCGGAAGATATTGAGAATTACGAAGGAATGTCTTCGGGAATGAAAAGGCTTCTCGGACTTCCGATGTTTTACCGTATGTATACGGAATCGGGAGCCGACGGAAAAAAGGATTATGAACGTGATGAGCTTATGGAAGAATATTTTGAATTTGTGCTTTCAAAGGCTGAGGCACCGGGAACGGGAACAGCGGAAGGGGAAAGCTATTCCGGGGCTTTAAGAATGCTTCTTTTTTCATTTATGCCTGATTATGTTTTTAAGGCTTTGCCGGCAGAAAGAAGCTATATGCGGGTGGATACTGAAATATCCGCAGAATGGGAGGAGTATAAAAGAAAATTCGGAATCCGAATCGGAAAATCCTGCCTTAAAATCCTAATGGAGCTTGGAATACTTGAGGAAATAAGGTCAAAGGGCTCTTTGCCCTCATATAAAATCAAGCACGAGCTTTATTTTGATTATTTTATGGCTAAGGCTTTTGGTGAAATTGTTAAAAAACGCAGGGGAAGGAGCCTTTTGAATACGGTTTACGATGCCTGCAGAATCATCAGCTTTTATCGTGATAAGGGAGATTCTGAGCAGGCGTGCAGATGCGGGAAAAGTCTTTTTGAAAGGCTGGAGGGAGAAAAGCCTCTCAGGGAAGAAATGCCGGGAGTGGCATACGGATATGCTCTTTGCGGAAGCTCTGTTGCGGCTTATGATATTGAGACGGCAAAAAAAGCGCTTTTAATATCTCGCGGATATATTGAAGAGATGGGAGAAGCTTTCAGGCAGAGTAAACCGGAAACGTCAGGAATTCTCATAGCATATGAGGAGGCAGCAGCGGATTTGCTTGATTTTATGGGCCGCGATCAGCTTGCAAAGGATATGTATGAAAGCTGTATGGCGGATTGTTTAAGGTTTCCTCAGGCGTTTTCTTCCGAAGAAAAGCAACAGATTAAAATTGCATATATATGCAGGAAAACCGGAAGATATTATCTCAGGGGATATTTTAAAGGCTCGCCCTTCGGAGACGGTATTCTTCATGCAGCGTATTGCCGCTATAATCAGGCTTATGAAATATATAAAAAATATTCTGAGGAGCTCAATCGCAATACTGTTGAATGTATAAACGGAATGGCGGCGGCTGTGATTCCTTTTATATCCGAAGGCAGAGTTCCTTTCTTTGCAACAGAAAAGTCCGGCATAAATCCGGAGGAAGCGGCAGAAATAATTCTTCATTCAATGTTTGAAGCGGTGGAATATTTTTCAGAGGAGGGTGTAATACCCGAAGAGCTTGAAAAATGTGTTGAAAATATAAGTAAAGCTCTTGAGGTGATAGAGGATAAGGAGAGGTTTATAGCCAAGCTAAGTAAGTTTGAAAGTCACGACGGATATCTTCTTAAGAAAATAAAGGAAATAATAAAATCATAGATGCGGACAAAGTCGGTTTGATGTTAACAAACCGACTTTGCCCGTTTTTTGCACTTTTTTGATATGACTTCCCGGGCGGTTTATGATAAAACAAAGCAAAAGGGAGGTAAAACAATGAAGGAATTTTTTGAAAAAGAAAGATTAATATTGCCCCTGAGACTGGAGGACGCAATAAATATTGAAAATCCTCTGTTTCATAGCAGGGCGGAAGAGAAAACACGTAACGGCTATATAAAATCAAAGGTTATATTCGGAAAAATTCCCGGAAAGCTCAGTCAGAAAATGACTGTTACCTTAATGGTAGGCGGATTTCATAAGGATGCGGTGCTTGATCCCTCAAAATGCAGATCAAAGGAGCTTCTTATGGAAGGGAGAATGTATGCGGTTTCTCTTGAATATGAAAATAAAAAGCTCTATATTTCCGATTACTATCCGTTGATGGGCAAGGGAAAGGGTGTGTCCGCTTTTTTGCGGGGGAGTACGGAAAAAGAAAAGGAGGGTATAAGCATTGACGGGCCGGGAGTAAGAGTTGAAATTACCGGACGTCCGTATAATCTTAAGTTTACCGATGAGGGGCTTAAGCTTGTGATAAATGCGGGAGAAGAAACATACCGTGAATGCCTTGCACCCAATGAATTCACCGATAGATTAGGTTACGTTGAGGAAGGCAAAAAGTATCTTTTTAAGGGTGTTCTTGCCACCGACGGAATCTATATACAAAGTGCCGCCGAAGCAGATGATTATGAAACGGTAACGGGAAAGGCTGTGTTTGAAGAACTTCCCGACCCTGATGACGGAGAGTTTTCCTTTATAATAAAAACGGAAACGGAGGAGCTTAAAGCCACTCTGGACAGGTATTTCATTAATGTGGAAAGCGATGTTATTCTTGAAGAGGGCAGGGAATATGAATTTACCTATCCGGCTGTGAGTGCCTATGATGTGCATAGCTTTGAAAGAATATCTGTTTTGCCTCCTCCCGAAAGAATGGGAGAATTTCTTGAGGATACGGATAAAAAAATTTTCTGCCACGAATGTATAAAAAAAGAGTTGCCTGATGGGGGAGAATGTCATGCAGGAATTATTCTTGAATTAAGAGGAAAGCCCCGGGGAATAAGATGCCGGGACGGAGAAACAGTCTTTACTCTTGAAACGGATAATGTTAAATACAGATGCGTTGCAGACAGCCGTATGGCAGGTATAAAAAACCTCTGCCCGGTATCTGAAGAAAGAGAATACATCTTTGATGCTCTTCTTGTGGGAGAGACTGCATATATCCGCAGTATATACGAGGTAAGCGATGATTTGAAGGAATATGAGACGGAAATAAGCCCGGAGCTTCTTGCGGAAATTTCAAAGCTTCCGCCGCCTAAACGTGAAGAGGCAACATGGATTATCTGCAGAGGAAAAACGTATGGCGTAACCGATAATAACAGAGCTTTGGCTTTCTGCACTCAGAAAGAAATGATTGAAAAATACAAGCTTCTTAAAGAGTATTATCCCGGGGAGGTTCAGGCGGTTGTTGATAAACTGCTGAAACGCAAAGGAGAAAAAAATGCCCATGCAGAAAAGATTCTTGACTGTATGATTAATACGCCCTGGGGCATTACTCCAAAGGTCAATACGGATTACGGATATCTTAAGAAAAAGCTTGACGAAAAGTTTTACGGTCAGGATAAGCTTAAGGAAACCGTTATAAAAATAATATCGGGCTATAAACACAAGAAGAATAAAAAAGGTGCCTCAATACTTCTGGTGGGCCCTCCGGGAGTGGGCAAAACCTCTATGATAAGATATGCCGCCATGGCTGCGGGAATTCCCTTCGGTAAAATTTCGTTAAACGGAGTGGATACGCCCTATTTTATAAACGGAACTCCAAGACTCTATGAAAACGCAACCATGGGGCAGATAATGGAAACGGTAAGAGTTTGCGGTGATAATGGGATAATACTTCTTGATGAGGTTGATAAAACAGTATGCGGCAAGGAAGGAAATCCTCTGACGGGGCTTTATAACCTTCTCGATTCGGGAGAGCTTTTTTTCGATAATATTATTGAAGGAGGAATTGACCTTTCAAACATAATATTCGTCCTCACCGCAAACAGCACCGAAGCTGTTCCCGCGCCCCTTCTTGACAGGGTAAGCGAGATTTATCTTTCGGGATATACGGAAGAGGAAAAATACGTTATTGCAAGGGATTACGTTATAAGGGAGGAAACAGAGAAATATAATCCGGAAGTGGGCGAAATCATCTGGGAAGATAATGCAATCCGAAGCATTGCCAATAAATATTCCCTTACGGACGGTGTGCGGGATATTGAAAAAAACGTAGCTACGGTAATAAGAAATGCCGTCCATATTATGGAAATAAAAGGCGAAAAAAAGATAACCGTTTCGGAGGAGAAACTGGAAGAGCTTCTTGATATAGCTCCTCCGGGCAGAAGGGAGCCTGTTTATGAAATTGCGGCACTCAGGAATAAATTCAGATTTTACAGATATTCTTATCCCGAAAAAACGGGAAAAGCCATTGAAGAGCTTTTTGCAAAATACGAGGCAACGGGAGACAGGGATGAAAAAGAGATTATAAGAAAAAAGCTTTCTTATGCCGTTAATTTCGTTCCGGATAAGGAGGAAAAGTTTGCGGATCCGGAGACAGTTAAAAATGCTCTCGATGAAACACATTTCGGTATGGCTGAGGTAAAAAATGCCATTCTTTCATATGTTGCCGCAAGAAATGCAAATCCGAAAGCTTTTTCAAAATGCCTGTGGCTTGACGGACCCTGCGGAACAGGTAAAACAACCATATGCGAATCCGTTGCAAGGGCAACGGGAAGGAAGTTTGTGAAGAGGTCGGATCGGAGCCATGTCGT
>JAZQFU010000318.1:0-2417 GCA_045539675.1 Clostridia bacterium
TTCCTCCTGTCGTTATCCGAAGAGTAATTCCCCTCAAGGCGTTTTCTGACCTCATTCATTACTGCATCGGTTTCTTTTTTTGTAACCGTCACTTTGTCTCCTTTATGGTCAAATTCCGGAATATTATAACGATCAGCCACCTTGTTAATAACGGTCTGCTTATATTCCTCATACTTGTTTTCAGCCTGAGAAGCAGTCCATCCTGCAGCTGCAAGTGCTGATTTTATTGCTGCGCCTTCATTCATAATCTTGTCATAAGCTATAAGAAGCTGAGACTCGGTATTATCGGTCGTGATTTTGGGATTATAATAACTGTTTGAGCCGATATCATATATGCTGTAAATTGCTTTTGATAAATCGGAATCCATTGCAAGCATATTCTGCTGCTTATTCATTCCCGAACCGCCTCCGGAACCTCCCGAACCGCTTTTATAGGCTTTAGCAAGATTCGCCTCATAAAGATTGTTATTCTTTCCGGCAATAGCTGAATAAAAGTCATCATAACCATCAAAACCGGCAGCAGTAATAAGTTCAGGAGGAGGAGTTTCACCGGATTCAACAATATCCATCAAAGCACCGTAATAATATTTTCGCTGAGACAAAGCTCTGTCTTCGGAATCACCCTGAATTTCGATTTCCTTATAATAGTCAGAAATCATATCACGCCCACGTTCATAAGCAGTCTGATCAGCCTCGGATTCAACCTTATAAGCCCATTCCTGGTCGTATTTATCTCTGTTCCACTGAGTATCTTCACGGGAATCATTATATGTTCTTTCTTTATCATCCCAACCCTCACGGAGCTGCAACTCTTTAAGATAGATTTCCGGGCCCTGCGCAAGAAGGGTTGCGTGATAGTTTAAAATATCAGCCTCCGCCTGAGACCTGAGAGCGCCTATCTGCGAATCAATATCATAGAGGTTATCATCTCTCTGCTTAAGAAGCTCTCCCATCTGACGTGCATATTCGCTTTTTATACCCGCAATTGCAGTTTCGCCAACGCCCTGACCGTAAAGCCCAAGTCCGGCAAGCTGTTCGGGAAGAGCCTTCACGGCGGAATCCTGAGCTCTTCCTGCCTCACGGACAGCATTCTCATAATTCTGATTTACACCGCGTTTCTGAGCTTCAAGCCTTTTTGCGCCTGCATCAGCGTAAGCATTTCTGCTCTTTTTATAAGCAGCAAATCCCTTGCCGGCACGGGAATTCATCTCAGCCTCAAGACCGATATAAGGATTTTTGGATGCGGAGGTAACAGGAGCTGAAGGAGTAACGGCAGGAGCAGTATCTTCTTCCCCGCCGAAGGTGTAAGCATTTCCGCTTTTATCGGCAAAGGTATATTTGTTATCTCCCGTCAAAAAAGTATAAGGGTTCTTCGTGCCGGTGCTTACCTGCATTGCACCGCCGCCGTATTTCTTTTTCTGTTCCTCCTCATATGCTTTAAGATACTGATTAACCATACTTATACCTCCTTATATAATCCGGCTCTGTAATTAATAACCAGAGTTCTCATAAGCACTTCGGGAAGGTTTAAATCTGATGCTCCGTTCCCCTTGTATATGCCCTTATCATAAAGCTCTCTTATAACCGGCTCTGCATATCCGGGAAGCTCCTCCCAATAACGGTATACCTTATTCTGTGCCTCAAGCTCTTTTATTTTCTCTTTAAGAGCTTTATTTTCGTTTTTAAGCTCTTCGTACTGAGTCATAGTAAGTTTATCCCCTTTCGTTATTTTCATTTTAAATTCAGACCATTTTTTCTCATTCACATAGGGTTCAGGGCAAAGCTTCCCGGTAACATCATAATGCCTGATTACTTTTTCGATGGGAATTTTGTATTTATCCATCAGGAAGCGAACAAGCTCCACGGTATTTTCCACAGTCTCTGCGGCAAAGCGCCATTTTCCGCCTTTAACGTAGCAGCACATCTCTATCGCGATGGAGTTACTGTTTGTGCATTTTCCGAAAAAGGTATGCCCTCCGCTCCCCTGCAATCCGCCGCCGCAATGCCAGGATTTATTCTCATCAAGAACAGCCTGCCAGATAGATGAGGCGTCTACAAAATAATGCGCGGAGCCCTGAGCGGGCCCCTTCGCAAAATGTATCGCATTATTTTCGGCTGAAGAAACTGCACCTACATAATGAATAACTATGTATTCTATTTTTCGCCCGTACATACGGGTGTAATTATACGGTGTCAGAAGCTTGTTAATTTCAACCATTAAAAATGCTCCTTGTCGTCGGGATTATTCACCACTCCGAATGCAACAAGAACCGCAAGCAAAAGCTCTACGAAGGTATTCCATTCGGGAATCTCGAATCCCATCCAGTTTTTTGTGACAAAAGCAATAAGTGCTGCTATTGAAAGCCACAGCACCGGGCTTTTAAATCTTTTAAGCATTGTTATTTCCTCCTTTTATT